>JAYUSC010000364.1:0-1617 GCA_043755885.1 Pseudanabaena sp.
CGCCCGCTGCGCGGGCGGTACAGATTTTGGGATTTTATATTTAATTGTGCCTAGCTACTTAATGACTTTTTTGGGATTAATCAAAAAATATAAGCTACAGATGATGTGAAGCAACATCTGTCTGTTGTAACTTCCTGATTACATACAAGTAAGCGCCGCAATCTTAGCGATTTTATCGGCATTTAAGCCCTCAAGTTCATTTAGAGTAAGCCAGCCATCTTTAACCAACCCCGCAAATACAAAAACCACTGTGGACAATCGATAGTCGTATCGACCATCGATTTCATGACGCTTGACACTCAAAAAATCGTGTAACCGCCACATATCCTCGATTTCAGCTAAAGAGCTTGCTCTATAGCGCACTGAATCAATCAGAGCGCCAATCTCTCGCTTATAAGCCATGTCAAAAGCTTTTCTAGCTACTTCTTCTTCTGTTGTCGTCCACTCAGTATTTATTGCTTGCATTATGAAAATCAAAGAAGATAATATTTATTTATGTTAAGAATAATAACTATATATGATTAAAGTCACACAAATTGCACTAAATTTCTTTACTTTTATTGATCTCTATAAAATAGCTACAACTTAGAGAAGTCAATATATCTGAGGTTTAGATGAAGGGGATTTATAGTAAATTTAGGCTTTTAGAATATTGCTATTTATCCAAAACTATGAATCAAATTCGTCATTACTAACCATCACTAAATCTTCAATATTTCGCATCATCGTATTACAGATATTATCTAAGGGTAAATCATTAGCATCATGCCCAAAGGGATCTTCGATTTGAATGCCAATTTCTTCGATACCTAATAGAGTGAAGCTAATTAGAGCCACGATTGGCGCTGTCATCCATTCTAGTTCAGCAACCATTTGAAATGGAAGTGATAAGCAATAAAGCATTAGCAACTGTTTAAGATGAATGGAATAGGCTAAAGGGATTGGAGTCTTAAGAATACGTTCGCAAATGCCCACCACATCAACCATTTGATTTAAAAGTTGAATCATGTTGTTGAGTTGATAGCGATCAAGTTTTTCTTGTGTGGTTTGCGTTTGAAGATAACTACTAATCCAAAAACCAATTTTAAGGGGTGGATGCTTCATGGTTTTCAGTTGTTCAAATTTCTCAGCCGAAAGATTCACCTCTAGTTCTGCATTGACTGATTGCGATCGCAAATGTAATTTCAATGCGATCGCAAAGGCTGGTAATAGCTTGACGGCTGCGATTTTAGTTTGGCGATCGCTAGGTGTAGTTTCTGCGATCGCTACTAACATTTGTCGAGATAAGTTCCGTACTGTGTTTACTAGAGTTCCCCATGCTTTGCGACCTTCCCAAAAGCGTTCGTAGGCAGTATTGGTACGGAATACGAGTAACAAACCCAACACGATATTGGGAATAATGCCACCCAGAACTGGCAGGGAAACTTTGACCTGATAAAGATATAGAATGTAAACAAAAAATCCAAATAATCCACACAATAGTGATCGCGGTAATACTTCAGGCACGACTGAGCCTTTCCACCGCAGCGCAATATTAAACCAGCCATCTTTCTTTTTCATTAACAATTATCTACTCTCTTCCCAGTGAATAATTAGGTGTGCGCGGCTTCGCCGCGC
>JAYUSC010000365.1:0-3778 GCA_043755885.1 Pseudanabaena sp.
GACCAAACATGTTCCACAATCGTGATCCGCTTCAGGACTTGACGACCATGATGGAGCAACAACTCAAGGATGTTGTATTCCTTAGGAGTCAAATGCACAGATAGTCCTGCATAGGAAACCTCATGCATTCCTGGGTCAAGTTGCAATTCGCCCCAACGTAAAACAGTGGGCTCCGCAATTTGAGCGCGGCGTGATAAAGCGCGAATCCGAGCCATCAGCTCAGGCGGATCGATTGGTTTGACGAGGTAATCGTCAGCACCAGCATCTAAGCCCTGAACCTTGTCAGTACTCATATCGAGCGCAGTCACCATCAAAATCGGGATATTGTTGCCATGCGCCCGCAAACGGCGACATAGGTTAATGCCGTCAAGTTTTGGCAGCATCACATCTAGCAAGATCAGGTTGTAATCGTCAGCTTGAGATTTCTCCCAGCCTTCTTCACCATCTCTGGCAATGTCTACAACACAATGCTGACCAGTTAGCACATCGGCTAACGTGTCAGCTAAATTGACATCATCTTCTACAAGTAGAATTCTCATTGGATCGATCAAATCTTAGTTATTTAAGCTTGATAGGCGCTTAGTTATGTTTAACGGATACCTTTGCAGGTTTATGAAGAATATGAACTTTATAAACCTCGTTAACACGATTCACCCCTATCTATTTGCATCATATACGAAAGATCGAATGCTTTTTCATAAATACAAAATTTTTAAGTATTATTGCTCTCGCAATAATTTTATTCTTCTTTATTTCGTACAAAATAGATGTAGAATCCTGCTTTATATGAGTTTGACGAATTAACTTTCGATTAGATTTTTGTGCCGCTTGCATCGCCGCTAAGTTAAATTGATTCTGGAAAGAACCAAAAAACCTAAAAAAATCTGCGTTAAAAAATGACTGCGAATTTATCTACTTTTAATACAACTGCATCTCAAGAAGTTTTTGCTAAAGCTAAAAACCTGATGCCTGGTGGTGTTAGTTCCCCCGTTCGGGCTTTCAAATCTGTTGGTGGTGAGCCAATCGTGTTCGATCGCGTAAATGGTGCATATGCATGGGACATCGACGGCAATAAATACATCGACTATGTTGGCTCATGGGGCCCAGCGATCGTGGGACATGCCCACCCTGAAGTGATCGAAGCCTTACATAAAGCTCTCGAAAAAGGTACAAGTTTTGGCGCTCCCTGTGTTCTCGAAAATACACTCGCCGAAATGGTGGTCGAAGCTGTCCCTAGCGTCGAGATGGTACGCTTTGTGAACTCTGGGACTGAAGCTTGCATGTCGGTATTGCGCTTGATGCGAGCCTTTACAGGACGTGACAAAATCATCAAGTTTGAAGGCTGCTATCACGGTCATGCCGATATGTTCTTGGTCAAAGCAGGATCTGGCGTAGCCACTCTTGGCTTGCCAGACTCTCCTGGTGTACCAAAGTCCACAACTGCGAATACGCTGAACGCTCCCTACAACGATCTCGAAGCCGTCAAAGCCCTATTTGCAGCTAATCCTGATCAAATTTCTGGAGTGATCATCGAGCCAGTAGTCGGTAATGCTGGTTGTATCGCGCCGAAGGAAGGATTTTTGCAAGGCTTAAAAGATCTTTGTCATGCAAACGGTGCTTTGTTGGTATTTGATGAAGTGATGACAGGATTTCGCGTTTCCTATGGCGGCGCACAGGCTCGTTTTGGCGTTACCCCTGACTTGACCACAATGGGTAAAGTCATCGGTGGTGGATTGCCCGTGGGAGCCTATGGTGGACGTAAAGATATTATGGCGATGGTTGCCCCTGCTGGCCCCATGTATCAGGCTGGTACTTTATCAGGTAATCCTTTAGCGATGACCGCAGGTATTAAAACCATGGAAATTCTCAAGCGGGCTGGATCCTATGAGTACCTCGAACAGATCACCAAAAAATTAGCAACAGGTATGTTAGCGATCGCACATGAGACTGGACATGCAGCCACAGGTAATATCGTGGGCGCAATGTTCGGGATGTTTTTTACCAGTCAGCAAGTTTATGACTATGAAGACGCTAAAACCAGCGACACTGCCAAATTTGCAAAATTCCATCGCGGAATGCTAGAACATGGTGTCTATCTTGCACCTTCGCAGTTTGAGGCTGGTTTCACATCACTTGCTCACACTGATGCTGATGTAGAAGCGACATTTGACGCAGCCCGTGCGGTATTGTCACAAATTGCCGTTTAAAACAATTTTTAAACAATTTTGATGAGATGAGCTTTGCTCATCTCATCAAAAAAAGTTCATGTTGTAACAGCTTTCGCAAAAAGTCATTTACAATATTCTTTAGTATTTCTAGGCTAATTTGCCGACGAAATTTGCTTGGGATGTATCTTCCTAGAATAAAGCATTGAAATTTCTCTTACAAAAACCCGATGCTGACAGAAAAC
Organism: Pseudanabaena sp.; assembly: GCA_043755885.1. Classification (GTDB taxonomy): domain Bacteria; phylum Cyanobacteriota; class Cyanobacteriia; order Pseudanabaenales; family Pseudanabaenaceae; genus Pseudanabaena. The sequence goes on from JAYUSC010000365.1 coordinate 2,411, forward strand.
TCACCTGCTAGTACTAAATCTAATAATGGTAATTACAACGGTTCCCCTGCGCCTTTACCAAGAGCCGATTACTACATGAGCTTACACAAAGAGCTAGACCATCTTGAAGAAATGGTGCTGGAAAGTGGCCCTCGCGTGATGGGACATACCGTCATCGATGAAGAAAAGCTATGTCAGCAGATCGATCGCGTCAGGCTCTCTGTACCTGAGTCGATCGCAAAAGCTGAGGAGATTCTCCTTTACAAGCAAGACCTCGTTGCTGAGGCTCAACAATATGCTGAAAATCTCATTAAATCTGCTGAGCTAAGGGCTAGTCAGCTATTAGAAGAGTCGGTGATTATTCGTCAGGCCGAGCAGGAGGCAAGTCAAATCCGCCGCGAACTGCAAGAAGAATGCGAACAAGTGCGATCGCAAACTCTCAATGAAGTTAACCAAATGCGTCGTCAAGCCCAAAAGGATCTCGATCTATTACATCAGCGCGTGACGGGCGAAGTCCAAGATATGCAGCGTGGCGCAGATGAATATAGCGATCGCGTATTAGGCAATCTTGAGACACAGCTAATTGACATGATCAAAATCGTCCAGAATGGGCGCAAGGAGTTACGGCTATAGAGTAGGCGCTACTCAATTTTTGGTGGTGTCACGAAGCCTACAAGTTCGTTTTTATATGGATTTGAAGGCGCGAATGACTCATGACACTAACTTTTATTTGATAGTGCGGCTTGCCGCTATAGTATGATCCTGTCAGCCCACAGCAATCGATCCCGTGCAGTCATCACTATGCGTATCGCCATATTTACCGAGACATTTTTACCAAAAATTGACGGCATCGTTACTCGCCTCAAATATACCGTCGAATATCTGGTCAAGCTCGGCAACCAAGTATTAGTGTTTTCGCCCGATGGTGGACTTAAAGAATATTGTGGAGCAGAAATTTATGGTGTATCCGCTTTTGACTTTCCTCTATATCCAGAACTAAAAGTAGCCTTACCGCGTCCTTCAATTGGTAATGCGCTAGAGAAATTTAAACCCGATATTGTGCATATTGTAAATCCTGCTATTTTGGGCATGGCGGGGCTATATTATGCCAAATCGATGAATTATCCGCTGATGGCTTCCTATCACACGCATTTACCCCAGTATTTGCAGCATTATGGATTGGGATTCCTTGAGGGCTTGATGTGGGAATTGGTTAAAACCACGCACAACCAAGCAGCGCTAAATCTTTGTACTTCGACAGTGATGATCGATGAACTGCGATCGCATGGTGTCGAGCGGCTCGATCTTTGGCAGCGTGGTGTCGATACAGTACAGTTTCATCCAAGATTTAAAAATGCAGAAATGCGATCGCGCCTCACCCAAGGACAT
>JAYUSC010000366.1:0-1615 GCA_043755885.1 Pseudanabaena sp.
TGCCATCTGAGCCTGAGCCTGAGAGCAGCCCCGACTCAGCAAACTGCCATAGAAGGACTCAAAGGGATCGCGATCTGGGGTAAACATTAAACTGAAAAAATGCTTGCCCCACTTCTGCTGGAGCCAAGGAATCAATCCAGCTCTTACTACTGAAGATTTGCCACTGCCTGATGCACCCAGCAATAAAATAAAATTTGTCTGTTCCAAGTCATTCACCAACCCACCAATGAACTGATCCCGACCAAAGAAGCGATTATTATCTTCAGGCTCAAACTTTTTCAGCCCTTTATAAGGTGATGTAACCATCAATTCGCGTGTCTTGATCTCCTCTACCGCAATCTGAATGATCTTGGTTTGAGTCAACGTGACGACCTGAGCCTGAATCACATTAAAGATGTTGTCATCTCCCTGCACCTGCACATCGCCTAGGGATTGCTGCTGGCTGGCTGGTTGGTCTTCTGAAGGATTGTTATTAAAATCTGCGTTCATGACACCCTCGCCCATGCTTTTGCCACAAGAGTTGCTACTTGAGTTACTTGGTCTGCCAATGTTAATACTCCACTAAGCGCTTGCGTTAGAGCCTCCAGCACTTCATTCACAAAGCTATGGTCATGTTTCGGTTGCTGTAACGCCTCTTGCAGCATACTGATTTTTGATTCTGTATCCTTCCTAACGAAAGTACTCAGGGTCTCTGTTGTCCTGACATCCTGTTTAAGTTTTCCCAATAGTTTTAAGGCTGCTTCTAAGTCATCCAAAGCATTGCCACCAGCGGGCTGGGATATTTTCTGAGAAAGAGTGACATTCCCACCAGATTGGATTGCGGCAAAAGGGTTGTTGCTACCGCTAATGGTTATGTTGCCAATGGATTGCGATTGCTGGGCTTGGGGCTTTAGGAGAGGCTCTGGTTTCACAGGTTGATTTTCTGGTATGGGTGTAGCGATCGCTAAAGGATTCTCTGCTTCGTTACGATTTAGCAATGTGGGAGTAGCAGATTCAGTACTACCCGATAAATCCAAAATAGTGCAGGCAAAGTCGTAGGCATATTGAAACGAGCGCCCTGCGGCAAGAGCTTGATAGAACTTACTGGAAAACTGGATAGCTGCTTTGTCGCCGATCGCTTTGTTCATGCCAATGACACAATCGATATGTTGATGAATAGCGACAGCTTGTACCTGAGAATAGCAGGCATTGAGGATAACGCACTTAACTGTGTTGCGGGTAAGTTTAAACAATTTAGCTAGCGGTTCAGTTTGGACAAGTTGCAACTTGCCATCGTCGTCTTCTAATACAAGTCCTTCCTCTCCACCCCCATGCCCAGAAAAGTGGACAATTGCAGGGCTGTAATCCAGCATTGCACGGGAAAGATCATCCACCCTAATTGCCCATTTACTGATCATTTCAAAGGAGTCTCGGCTTTGCGATCGCAGCAGTTCGGCTTCAATTTCCCGTACTTCCTGATCTAGCCGCAGGCGTTCAGTGTTGCTGGGATTAGCAGTCAGAATCAGGATTTTGATGGGTGGTTTGGACATAGAGAGAACTTGAGTGCGCGATATTATGATAGTAATCTTAATTCCAAGATATAGCAATCCAACAAGATACAGTCTAAGCAAAAGCG
>JAYUSC010000367.1:0-9020 GCA_043755885.1 Pseudanabaena sp.
TGGCTGATTTTGACTGTTCCTGTGGCGACTTGCTGAGATTTAGTAAAGCATTTAGACTTAATTCCCAAGTTTCCTGCGGACGGATTAAATTGACAATCGTGGGAATCTGGTTTCCTTGTCGTAATTTTTGAGCATGTTTTTGATGAATAGAATTGGTTGATAGCTCTCCCAAAAGTTCTGCTGATTCCATTGATAGCCAGTGATAGCCAGCATTTACCGCTTGTTTCAGCAATGGCTCCAGAATTCTCGGTAATTCGATTCGGGCTTTCTCAGGATTGACCCAATAGAGACAGAGCGCACTAAAAAATGCTTCGAGACAATGGCTTTCGGTGTGGTTTTGGATATATTCGCCGCTGAGGAGATCCTTTTGGGGAATATCACCCAGTTGAAACTTCAAAACCTTTTGCAGTCGGCTATAGACAACTTGCAACCAATGGTTCGTTTGCTTTGCCATGATTGCGGTATAGCCTTCGGCTTCGCGCATACTCTCAGCAGTACCTTCTTGAATCAGCGCGAGGATAAAAAACAGCCCAGGTTCACCACTGAAATAGATTTGACGTTTGCCTGTCGCTTTTTTGATCATCTTCAGCGATTGCCGAAATTGGGCGATCGCAAGCTCGCGATCGCCTTTCAGAAAATTTAACCATCCTAATAAAGCCTTGCCCGCTTCTTGGTAATCGACAGATAAGCGATCGTAAGCCGCTTGAGTAGTTTCTAAATCCCCTCGCAACAGCCCCTGCTCCATCAAGATCATCAGTAAAGGATCGGCAAAGCGATGATCTTCTTGATCTTTGTTCTGGGTTGGCTTTTGAAGACTCGCCAGTATTAACACCCAAGCTTCATCGGTTTGCTTCAGTTTCAGCATTCCATTGGTCAAAATGGTTGCCAAAGCGATTTCATAAAATTCTGGCTTTAACGTCTGGAACCACACCGAGTCAAAGGGATTACAACAGGCTTGATACAAAATTGTATCTAAGGTGATTTTCTGTTGCGAATAACCATAGCGATAGAAGTCCTCAAACTGCTTGGTGACAAATTGCATATTTTGGCGATAAATCCCAATCCGCACTTCACGAATAAACTGCGATTCACTTCTGAAAGTACGTGAATCGGTTCGACCGTAAGAAGGTACGGGGATTTGTAATTCGATTACATTAACAATCTTCTCGAAATTCCCTGATTGCACTGCATCCCGCAAAGCAATATCGATTAAACAAGTATGACATTGTGTGCCTTGAGAACGATCTTGGGTGAGTAAATTGAATTTTAAAAACCGATCAATATATCCTTTGACACTAATCGCAGTAAAGTGCTTACTGTCTTTGTCCTTAAGTCCAAGCTGAAGCAGGCAATCGAAATATACGCTGCGATTGATTGGCTCATAGGCGATCGCAAATACTTGGATCATCTGCTTTTCTAGTACTGACAACTTGTTATAAATTGTGGTCAGTTTTTCATAGAGCTTGGAAGAATCAGCTAGGGAATCAGACATATCAGGGTTTGTATTGTTACTAGATGATTAGCAGAATTTGCGATCGGCGGCAAAAACACTGTTGCCAAACGTCAATACTAGCAAAAATCTGGTTTTTGTAACAGCTTAGTTGCAGCTTTTGGCTCACGGGTCGAACCCTGTTTGAGATTGCTAATTGTTTTAGGATAATTTTTATTGCGGAGATAAGCCGCTCTCAAACCGAACAAGATCGTTGGCTCGTCTTTTTTGAGTTGATGAGCCAACGTTAACGATGCGATCGCAAAAAATGCAGAAATTTTCGCGGTGAAATCTACCTTCCCCACACTTTCCGAAGTTAAGGTTAAGGCGCTTGTCGCGAAGAAGTAGAAATTCGCAAAACCATTCGATTTTCTTGAAAATTTAGAACACAAAAAAGGGCTTCTAAAAGCCTTTCTTGTGTTCTAAATCTAATTGCGGCGGACTTTGGGAACTTGACGTGTAGAGAGATCACTCTCATCTAGAATCTGCTTGACTTGAGGTTGTGACAAGACGATTTTCACATCGGCGATGAGGCGATCACCCCAAAGATTTTCGATGAGATAGGAAATTTTGCCATAGCGGGGATCGATTTTCATCGCCTCAACGCCTAGCGCAATTGCTTTCTCGCGATCGCCTTTACGATAAAAGGCACTTGCCAGAGCGAGAGTCGGCTCGGCGGCGAGAAATTCCACTTTTTCGGCTTGCTTGAGAGAGCTTTGCCATTTTGCGATCGCTTGATCGACATTGCCGCGTTCGTACTCAACTAGCCCGATGTTATTCGTCGCTGCCCAAAATTTGGTGTCAAGGACGAGGACATCGTTATAGATGGTTACGGCTTCATCGTAACGTTTTGTCAAAAAGTAAGCGTTACCTAAATCAAACATTGCCGTTGCAGCTTTTGGCTCAAGGGTCAAACCCTGTTTGAGATTGCTAATTGCTTCGGGATAATTTTTATTGCGGAGATAAGCTGCCCCCAAACTGAATAAGATCGTTGGCTCGTCTTTTTTGAGTTGATGCGCCAAAGTCAATGATGCGATCGCATCGGCATATCGTTCTTTGCGGAGATAGATACTGCCGAGAATGCCTTGAGTCTGAAATGCTTTGGGCGCTAGCTGGACGGCTAGGCGAGCGCGAGGTAAAGCCAATTCGTACTGCTCAAATTGAGCAAGTTGAGCTGCTTCTCTAGCCAAGTTGAGCGCTTGCTCTTCTAAGTTGCCAAAATTAATTCTTGTTGTATGGGGCAGAAGAGCTTGAGCGCGTAGTGGAGAGGCTCCAACGCTAACTGATGCAAGTATTGCCAGCAACCAAATTCGATAACGCACAGGTATAACTCTTACCGATTATGAATATTGTAAATATATTTCAAATGATAGCGCTTCTTTATCAAAACCGATTTTTGGTTTTTGAGTAGCGATGCTTGCTAGAATATCCCTAGAATTTTGTTTGATTTATTAATCATATTTAAGAAAACTGCTATGGACTTTGTAACTTCCCTATTTTCCAGCATTAATTTTCAGCTAATTTTTCAATTGACCTGTTTAGCTCTGATCGTAATTTCTGGTCCCGTTATCATCTTTTTGTTATCCGCTAGCAGTGGCGATTTGTAATTAAAAGCCAAAAAAAAGGACGGCGCGTTGCGCCGTCCTTTTTTTTGGCTTAGCGCAAGGCGCTGTAGTTATTGGTGACTCGACTGGAGATATTGGTTGCAAAATCGATCAAAAAGCGATCGCCTTGTAACGCTGTAAAAGTTTTTTGACATATTTGTTGCAATGCATTAGTCATCGCGGGGTTAGGACTAATCGCAAATTGGGTTTCAGGTTGCTGCTCTAGGTATTCCACAAAGCTCATGCCACCGATGTGAGTTAGGTAGGCGGCGGTGACTGCTTGCATGGAGCCGCCGATCGCATAAGTGAGAGCATTGACTTTGAAGAAAGATGCGATCGCAGAAGTTGCGATTTCGATGCAACCAAGTTGAAATAATTGCTGAGCAATGGTGAGACCAATTTGCTGAGCTTGTTTGAAATTTAAATTGCGATCGTAGATTTTGGCGAGATCGATCAACATTTGCGTATTAATTGCGGCTCCAGCCAGTAAGTCGATCGCAGGGATCGGATTAGCAAAAACTGTGGTCGCGGCGATTAATTGGTAGCGGTTAATGATTGTGGCAGCATCTTGACGACGTTCGTAATTGATTGCGCCATTGGTTTCTTGCAACAAATTCTGGATTTGCAAATGGGTATTGTGAATTAGCAAATCTTCCCACTCGTTAGACAGAATAGCCTCGATGCGTTCTTTGAGGCTATTCACATCGGGCGGCAGATCTTCCCACCATTCTTTGGTCGCGTCATGGCGATCAGATGCTTCAGCATTGACATATTGACGAACTTTAATCGGACTAGGCTGGGCGGCGATCGCGATAATATCGATCGGTGCTAAAAAATGCTGCGTGCGCTCTTTTAGTTTGGTCAATACATTTTCGCGATCGCAAGGCAAATACAAATCAGTCTTATTCAGCGCCAAAATCACGCGCTTACCTAAACCAGCAAGGCGATCGAGTTCGCGATATTCGCTATTCGTCAAATCTCCCGCCGTCACAAATATGATCAGATCAGCATTTTGGGCTATTCGTAGAGCTTCTAGTTCTCGCTGCTGACCGATTGCACCCATTTCTTGCGTCCCTGATGTGTCGAGCAGAGAAATTTGCCGCTTGACTTTGGTTTCACTATGAATCGGTGTAATACCAACAGCCGAAAAGTCGATCCCTTGATAGGCATATTCTTGACGAGCGCTGGTCGTGCCGATCGCAGCGCCAGTTTTACCTGCGTTACGCCCTAGCAAAGCATTAATTACTGAAGTTTTGCCTGCGGAGCCTGTGCCGAAAATGACGATCCGAAAATGATTTTTTTGTAAATCACTAGTAATTTGTTGCGCTTGTTCTTCTAAAACTTGACGTTTACTAGGATCAGCAATTTTTGCGATCGCCTTTTGCGCCTGATGTAATTCTTTAAATAAATAACTGCGATCGATTACTGTCGGCTGATCTAGCCCTGAACCAAAGCTTTTTCGCACATTCACAAACAAAAGTGTGCCGCCAATCATCAGCGTAGTTATGCTCAGCAAATGCCAGTCATGTTCCAGCGAAAACAATCCATTTGCGATCGCGGCGACAATAACAATTCCTAAACCCAATAACAAATTTTTCGGCAAACTTTTGCGAGACAAGACTGTGCGATAGTTCAGCATTCACAACGTACTTTTGAAAATTAAATTTTAAAATATCTTAAACGCACAGTTTTAGGTAATTTCCAACTTAACAATTTACCCCACCCTAGCCCTCCCCTTGCAAAGGGGAGGGAACTAGATTTCTAGTTTTCCCCCTTTCCAAGGGGGAATTAAAGGCGGTAAGTCCGACTTATGTCTAGACGATGGGAGATTGTTTACGAGAAATGTCCTTACCAAAAGCGTCAAGATGACAATAAAGATTCTAGGTGATTTTTAAGTAACTTTCGTAGTAGGTTGTTTGAATCGCTATTGATTAAGATAGGCTGCACTTTGCAAATGCTCAACGGAACGAATATATTTTTGATTGGGATGATGGGTGCTGGGAAAAGCACTGTCGGTAAACATTTAGCCCAAAAATTAGGTTACAACTTCTTAGATACAGATCCCCTGATTGCCCAATGTGCGGGTAAATCGATCCCTGAAATTTTTGCCAATGATGGCGAAGAAACTTTTCGCGATCTCGAACAGCAGGTACTGTCGCAGGTGTCCGCCTATACTCGTCTTGTCGTAGCTACAGGCGGCGGTATTGTCATGCGATCGCTAAATTGGTCACATCTCCACGATGGCATTGTCGTTTGGATTGATGTCCCGATTGAGATTTTGCACAAGCGCCTCACCACTGCATCTGAGCAACGCCCTCTTTTGCAGACCGCCGATCCCTTGCAAACTCTCAATGATATCTATAGTCAACGCCGCGATCGCTATGCTCAAGCTGACATATCAATCATGGTCACGGCTGATGAAGCCAGCGAAACCGTCTGCGATCGCTTGTTTGAGATGATCCAAACTCGGATTGACCCTGATCGCCTTAAATAAATTACCTTACGCAGAAGTTTCTAAGACCCTCACCCCTAGCCCCTCTCCTGCGGGAGAGGGGGCTGGGGGGTGAGGGCGGATCGTAAGCTGTGTAATTTTGGGTTTTAAGCGGTGATTCGCACCATCTATAGTTTCTAGGTTTGCGATCGCAAGATTAGGGATGCTAAGATGATTTTTTCAATTTGACGAAAGATTGACTTTGCATAATCTCAAGAATAACTGTGCAAATGGAACCAGAGTGCTCCGATAAGCATCAACACTCTTAAAAAAGTTGGGACTAACCGAAAATTTTAGTACTGCTATGACACCATCATCCCCTTCTCGGATAACATCCATGGATACGATCGCTACGATTGATGTGATTGCAGAGAGCGAATTTCCATCTGCCAAGCACGAAAGTTCACCCCCAGCTTTATCTAGTTTCCCCAATAGCCCTAACAAAAATTCCAGCGCCTTAGCCGTACCCACAGGCGGTAATTTTGCTTCCGTGCTTGCACCACTTACTCCTGAGAAATTCAGTCAAGTTGTCAGTGATGTTGAGCAAAGATTGCGGATCGTCAATCAAACCCTCGGAATGCTCAACACCGACTTTGATGTGATCCTTGATGAAATGCTGCAAGCAATTCGCGGCAAAATTGGTGAATTACTCTCAGCCGATCGCACCACCATATTTTTATTAGATGCTGACAAAAATCAGTTATGGACAAATGTGCCTAGTGAAGATGGTAAAAATATTGAAATTCGGATTTCCACAGAGCCGACTAGCATCGCTGGCGAAGTAGCGACTTATGGGCATATCGTCAATATTCCCTTTGATTTTTTTGATGATCCGCGATCGACTCAAGCCAAAAAGCAATTTGAGCGCACAGGTTATCGCACCTACTCCATGCTCGCCATGCCACTTTTGAACGATAACGATCAACTCGTGGCAGTCGTGCAGCTAATCAATAAATTACGAATTAGTGATCCTACGGTTCCCCTTGAAGATAGCGTTGATCGAATCGGGTTTACTGAAGAAGATCAGGCTTTATTTGCTCAGTTTGCGCCATCAATGCGCCTAATTTTAGAAAGTTCTCAGGCGTTTTATTCGGCAGCTCAAAAACAACGTGCTGCTGATGCGCTGATGAAAGCAGCCATGTCTCTGGGGCAAAGTTTGGACTTAGAGACAACCCTTAAAAAGGTGATGGAAGAAGCCAAATTATTGATGAATGCCGATCGCAGTACTTTGTGGTTAATCGATCGCGATCGCCATGATCTCTGGACGCAAATTGTCAATCACGATGGCACAACCAAAGAATTGCGCGTACCGATGGGCGTGGGATTTGCAGGGCGCGTGGCAACTACAGGCGAAGTCTTAAATATTCCCTTTGATCTTTACGAACATCCTGATGCGGCTAATTCCAAAAAATTCGATCAAGCCAATGGTTATCGCACCTGTAGCCTGCTTTGTATGCCGATTTTTAACTCGAATAAAGACCTGATCGGGGTGACGCAATTAGTTAACAAAGTTCAGCGCGGCGATTTTCCTGAATACGATCCCAATACCTGGCCCTCATCTCCTGACCGCTTCAAAGCTAGTTTTAATAGTAATGATGAAGATTTCATGAAAGTCTTCAATGTTCAAGCTGGTGTAGCGCTGGAAAATGCCAAGTTGTTTGCCAAGGTCAAGCAAGAACAGCAAATGCAAAAAGACATTTTGCGAAGTCTTTCTGATGGTGTGATTTCCACCGACAAACATGGCAAAATCATTGCCGCTAATGAACGCGCCTATGCGCTACTTGGTGTTGGAGAGGCTCTGCTAGAAGGCAAATCTGTCTACGAACTGATCAACATCGAGAAAGCCAACTTTACCAAGTGGTTTGACAACAGCTTGACAGGTAGCGATGAAAAAAGTCGTAAGCAATATTATCCTGATCAAACGCTGCGTTCTACCGATGGTGAGCAGCACAGCATTAACATCTCGATCAACACCATGTCCGAAGGTGACGAAGGCGAGGGTGTGCGCGGTGCGCTAGTGGTGATGGAAGACATCAGCCAAGAGAAGCGCCTCAAGAGTACGATGTATCGCTACATGACCCAAGAGCTAGCCGAACAGCTTTTGGCGGGTGGTGATGCCAAGATGGGTGGCGATCGCAAAGAAGTTTCAGTTTTATTTTCGGATATTCGCAGCTACACCACGATTACCGAAACTCTTGCCGCCGAGGATGTGGTGATGATGCTGAATGAATATTTTGAAACGATGGTGGAGGCAGTATTTAACTACAAAGGCACGCTGGATAAATATATCGGCGATGCAATCATGGCGGTGTTCGGCTCACCTTTGCCAATTCCTGATCATGCATGGATGGCCGTGCAAACTGCGATCGATATGCGCCATCGTTTAAAAGAATTTAATATCAAGCGCCTCGAACAACTAAAGCCTCAAAATCAAAAAGAAATTGATATGGCAACGATCCGCATCGGCATCGGCATTAACTCGGATACGGTGATTAGCGGCAATATTGGCTCCACGCGACGGATGGAATTTACTGCGATCGGTGATGGCGTAAATCTTGGCTCACGACTGGAGGGTGCGAGTAAGCAATATGGCACTGACGCAATTATTAGCGAGGCTACTTACAAACTTTGTGGCGATCGCATTTGGGTACGCGAACTCGATTGCATCCAAGTCAAAGGGAAAAATCAACCCGTTGGTGTGTATGAATTAGTGGGCTTAAAATCTGATCCTCTCAGTCCCACCCAGACTCAAATTATTGAGTATTACCGTACAGGTCGTGAACTTTACCTTGCGCGAAAGTTTAATAAGGCTGTGGCGGCGTTTGCCGACGTTCTCGATCTAGATCGTCACAATAAAGCAGCCAGTATCCATGTCACTCGTTGCAACCATTTCTTAACCAATCCGCCCGAAGACGAATGGGATGGCGTATGGAGAATGACTGAAAAATAAAAACCCAAAAGAGAGAGACAGCGAGAAACGCTGTCTCTCTCTTTTGGGATACAATGCTAGATGTTTATACTTAAGCGAGTTGAAGCTGATTCAGGCTGGGAAATGTTTGCCTTTGCGATCGCAGTTTGGTTGATTTTTTAGAGGGTGCGATCGGCTATTGGATATAGGTTCCAAACCATATTTTAGAAGAAATGGAAGATGCCGAAGACATTGTGGATGCAAAAATCGCTTTACAGAAGGAAGGTTTTATTGCTTTGGCAGATGTAAACTCGATGAAGCTACTCGAAAAGCAATCATTTCAGAGATTGAGTTACTAGCTGATAATCCACGTCCTGATGGCTGCAAAAAATTGAAAGGGGAAGTTAATCTATAATTTGTGTTTTCAATTATCTTAAGGATGTCCTTGAGGCTTTAAACATAGTCACTGTTTAGTTTTAGGGACTTGCAAGAAATAATAAAACCCAAAAATGTTGCGGCGGGCGTAGC
>JAYUSC010000368.1:0-9017 GCA_043755885.1 Pseudanabaena sp.
TTTGGCTCGGATTACAAATGGATTACGATTTAGATATAGCTGAAGATGAAGTTGGCGAAAAGTTAAAAATGGAAGTCGCAGTCTTTGCTAAGGCGATCGCAGTTTGATTTTAGTGAAGTTGCGATCGCGATTTTGGGCTTTGATAGGAGGGGCTGTGTCATCGATTGCGATCGCATATCTCATAAACCACATTATGAAATGGAGTTAATTGCGATCGCAAATACTATTTATTTACTATCCAGATCAATGTCAAAGGGATAATTGCTGGAATAGTTTGAATAATCAGAGTAGTCCATTTCAATGTAATTGCGCCAAATACACCTGCAATAACCACACAACTTAGAAAAAAGATGCTTAAAATTGTTGAATTAGTTGCATCAAAAGCTGACCAAAACAAACCTGCTGCAATGAAACTATTGTAAATACCCGCATTTTTAACAATGCGATCGGCTTTAGCAGCTATTTCCTTAGGAAAATCAAATCTCTTTTCAAGTAGCCATGCACCAAAAAAGATTTCCCCTATGGCTAAACCTACATGAATCAGACCAACAAGAACAATAGCTATTTGAGTAATCTTCGGAAGTAGTTCCATTTTGTTTTTCCAGCGTTAAAGTAATAGTAAGGCACTGTAGATTGTTTTTGCAGATATCGCAAAGCTTCCTCATTTTTGTCGAAAGGGGATCGCGAGAAGGTCTTCACGAGTGTTAGGCGTCTCAAAATACTTCACATAGGCACTAAAACTTTCTAACTGCGATCGCTCTGTAGAACTATTAGACATAAGACACTCCTTAACTAATTTGTTCGATAGCAATGTAGTAATTTTGAAGAGTGCGATCGCTTCTGTTACGAGTTTGCAAACAAGTGATCGCACTATTCTAAATATATATTTAGTAAGGTCAAAGTTAAGCAGGATGGTTTTCGCGTCGAGCTTTTGCCATTTCGTGATAGATTTTTCTGCGAGACAAATTGACACTACCTACTGGTTCGTGTTCGAGTAAAGTGTGCCAAGGGGTGAATGACAGGCTTTCATCCAATTTTTTGCGATCAACATTATCAAACTCTTGAGCAGGGATCTTGATAGTAGCAAGCTTAATAAAAGGAGAGTCTTCTTGCTTCCACTCCTGCATTGGATTTTCAATAGGAGTTTTCTCTTCATCAACAAAAAACTGAATCAAAAAATCAAACGACGCATCTTTTTTCTCATTTGTAAGCTGTGTAACCATTGCTTCACGCAAATAGTTGGGCGAATCTGACTTTGAATTAGGTGGTGTTTCGATGTCGTGAGGCTTTACTGAAAACTTAATAAAATTAGAGCCAAGCTTATAAGGTGTCGTACTCCAGTATTGGATACAAAGTGGATTAGCAATTACCTTACTATTCATTTCACCTAGCATAGCCAGAGTCGGCGCTAGCTTTTTCGCCAATTCTGGATCCAGAGGTTCGCGACTTTCTCTTGCCTTGCGAAATTTGCCAAAGTCAATATAACCTGCAACATCTGGAAGAAAGAAGACATGATGATTTACAAGAGTAAAATCTTGAGTATCTACTTCATCACTGGGAACCTTCTCACCTTCAATATTTTTGATCTTGATTGCCATGCCTCTGACATCGCCTTCTGTGTCATGCTTGAAAACTCCAAGTTCCTTTGGTGATGAACCGTTAGAAAAACGAACCCAGATGTCATATTCTTGAGGAGTGGCAAATACCCCGACTTTACAGCGCGAATCGGGAAGATACTCTTCAACAGTGAATTTGCCACTGACAAGCCCATGACTTTTAGAATGCAGTTGTCTTAAATTCGATCCTTTGGCTTGTTGTTCTTTCAAACTACCCGCTAAAACTGCTTCTGTTATAGCTACTTGACGATCATTTGATATAGTATCCATGCATTTCTCCTTAAAATATTAAAAGTGATATTTTCAATTAACTCTTTAGGTTATTGGAATTACAATAATTTTCGTGTTAGCCGATGCTAATTCAAAAACTAAAAACCAATCCCAATAAAGTTTTTCAGTTTTCAAAAAGAAGATGATATCTTGACTGCATTTTTCCCATTAACAATTTTGCAAAGTAAATCTAGCCAAAAAAGATGAACCTATCGAGAGCAATAACCATAAGGTCTTAAAGATTTATTGACCCTACAGATCGCAAGAAGGTCTTCACGAGTGTTAGGTGTCTCAAAATGCTTCACATAGGCATTAAGACTTTCTAAAAGGGCTTCTGTCATAGAAATATTAGTCATAGAAGATTCTTTAATAGATTTGTTTGATGGGTTTTGCGTTGGGCTTGGACACAAGAAATTTTCGTTGGACAGATCATAAATCTAAGGAGAAAAATTCTTAATTTTTATCGGTCTTGGATGCAGGTTTACTACCTGTATTCCGAACATTGATAAATAAACCTAGGAAATCAAACCAGAATGGAGCACCCATCATAATTGCAGTTGCTGTCACTAACCATCCCATTATCATAATTATGACTGGAGGGATGGGATGACCAAAAAATTTGGCTATTCTTCGATTTTTTTCTTTTTCTCGCTTTTCTCGTTTTTGTTTTTCTTCAAAAGTTTCATTTTCTTTAATGGGAGCGGAAACTTGAAGTTGTTCATCTAGAATATTATCATTCCAACCAATTGGTAAGGTTATTTCAGAAAGTGATTGATCGACGTTATCTTTTACTCTCTCAATTGTATTTAAAGATGGAGATGGAGTAGGAGATAGAGTAAGAGACGAACTAGTAGTAGATGGCGCTTTGGGGGGTGGTGATGGTCTAGTCGGAGTTGGTGGACTAGAAGATTGGACTCTTTCAACTAATTGAGAAGAGGTGTTAACAATCGAGTTACGCAAATCATCATCTTTGGCAAGTCTAGAAACTATGTAGAAGGTGTCGGCATTGAGGGAAACTGCTAGGACTAGACCAATCAAAAAAGCAAAACCTCTAGCATTACGGGTGTACATGCCTGTTGCTCTATCCATGGATCTATCAAACCAAATTTCAATTTCTTGTTTAAATTGATCGAGCTGTTGCTCTATATCTGAAGTTTTGATACGCGATCGCAAAGCTAATGCATAAAGACTTTTACGAAGATTATCAGGAAGAATTTTAGAGATTTTATCAAACTCTTTTTGGACAAACTCAAATGATTCACGTAAATGGCTAGCTTCTGGGAATTCTTTTTCACAGCTTTCATAAGCTTTAGAGTCTTTATCTAACAGATCTAAAAGTGTAGTCAAGCTTGGTCTAAGGCGAATAAATAAGTCGTGGTCTTTTTTGTCAGGCGTAAAGACGAAGTCAAGGATCTGATTAATTAAGTCTTTGAGAGTTTTACGATTATGATCTTGTTTTCTTTCACTGATATCGGATAGTTGCGAAGAGGGAGTCACATTATCGGAAAGTGTAGTTGATTTAGTAGGAAGACTTTCTTCGATTTCCCTCTTAAAATTTTCAACTTGATTTCTAAGTCTGATTATTGTTGAAGACAAACCATACCTTTCCTGCTTATAGTCATCAAGAACATGTTTGAAATGACTCTGAAGATTTGTATATGAATTATCTAATTCCTTAGTTTTTATAGATTTATATTCTTTCTTGTTAAAAAGAGTATCAATTTTACTATAAATTTCATTATAAATCAGCTTCTCAATATTAAGCCATGTTAAAAATCTTCCCAATCTAGGAATGCTTAACTCATACAAAACAGTTGTAGAAAATGTTTCAGCAGGCATATATGAAGGGCTACTACTATTTCTAGTATTCTTCTCCTTCTGTGAAGCAATTTGATCCTGATTTGTGACCTTTGATGTTTCAGCAGGAATAGATGAAGGACTACTATTTCCAATAGATTTCTCATTCTGGGAAGCAGTCTGATTCGGAAGTGTGACCTTCTTGGAAGTATTGTTTTTCGATATTATGGCTAACCATGATTTTGATGTTTGGTTTAAATTTTGAATTAGAGGATTCCTAAAAAGATTACCAACTAACTCGCTAGATTTATCGATTTCTGCGTTGTGTTCTGTGTCACCTAATATTAGATTTTCAATTGCTCCTTTTAAATGCTTTGCCCTCCATTGCAGAAGAGTCGCAGTGACTTCTTGGATTTGAGAAGCTAATAGACTGAGGACTAAATAAATAAAAACAAGCCCGATCGCAATGTTAAAAACTGTTGGTAAATTCATATTAAACTTTTAAAATAGTGCAAGTAAAAAATTCAGGCAAGACATACTCAGTAAACTTTGAATATCTGTAATATAAAACCGTGCAGAGGCATTACAACTACACGGTTAAAATCTAGGGAAATGCAAGCTGATTTTCTGGAAAGTTTTTATGAAAAGCGAGCAAAAGCATCAGCTAGTTTAGTATGGTATTGATTTTGCCGATAACCTGAACCATTGTACCCCTCAGCAAAAGCATCCCAGTCTAAATTGCGCAAAGCTGTATCTAGACCATTGCTCTTAATGAAGTTTGCCATCGCTTTGAGTTGCTTGCCTTCAGTCTCGTACATGTCTTTTACGAAGGAGAAAACATCTGAGTAGCCTGAGATACTAAAGTTGTCTCCCATAATCTGTGGCAATCCCCAACTTGCAGATTTTAACGCCGCCGCTTCATTGAGTTTTTTTGCTTTCTCTAAGCGATTGTACTCACCAGAACCGCCAATGTACAACTCACGATTCCAACTTCTAGAGCTAATGTCAGGATGTGAACCGTCATAAATGTGACCAGTTAAATCACTGAAGTAATGAGCTTCAAATAAAATCTTGGGTCTACCATCTTGAAAGAACCCACTACCTGAAGACTCAACACTCACAACTGCTTTGACCGCCGCTACTAAGACATTAAGCATAGTCGCAGTTGTTGCAAAATCTGTATCCGTCAACGCTTTAGAAAATGAGACAGGAGTACCATTGTTGAGGACTTGTACATGATCCTTGTACGCATACCAAGTATTCCGACCTTTGAAGCTCTGATCGGCAAAAGCTAACTTGATATGATTATTTTCCAAAGCATAGGAATGTAGGTTCAGAAAAGCACCTGTTGAAATAGGCTCTTTTTGGTTATCTGAAAGTGTTTTTGAATCCGCTGGATGCAGTTTCAAAGTCGTATCTGCAAGAATTTGAAGCTGATTATCAGTAATAATAATTGGGTTGCCTCCCTTCATTATCTGTGCGTGACCCGAATAGACATACCAGACATGCTGGTTTTTAAATACTGCATCTAGAGGATCGGATAGAGTGACCTTAATGTGATCGTTGGTAAGATAATACACGTCAAGTTCAAACGTTGTTCCTGAAGATACAGGAAGTTCTTCTTGATCGGGTAGCGCCGATGATTGCAGTGGACGCAGTTTAAGAATGGTGTCACTTAAAACTTTGAGTTGTGGCATATAGCTCTCTTTAGTTCAATTAATTGGAAAGGTTGATTGAGAAGAACAGAACAAATACGAATTACTTGCTGACAAAATGGATCCAAAGCTCTCCACCAGCATCGGGACCACAAGCAGTTGTCATCGCGGCATAGGAATAAGTACGCCCTGCTCCACTAACGTTTGTGTCGTACTCCCCTTTAACTTCTAGCCACTTGCCATTAGGATCGTTGACAATCCATCCATTATCGTTATAACCAATGATTGGCATGATATGACCCTCTTCTGTAAACCACCCATGAACAATTGCAGGATTTCCATCGTTTAGCCACTGCTTCACAGCATCCCATTTTGTTCGAGATTGAAAATTATCTTTATAGCCGTGGGCAGCAATAAGTTTAGCGATATCTGCGGGGACATGTCGATCTAGTCCGTGTTCGTCACAATAATGATAGAATTCATCTTCCATTTGTTGTCCAGACTGAGGGCGCAAGCCCAAGTAAGTTAGGCACATAGCAGCAGAAGTGACATTGCATGAGCCATGAGGATGCAACTCGTTGTCTAACTGCCCAAACCAAGGCACATTAAGCTTGACTGAAAGAGCGGATTTTCCATCCTTGAGGACTTCAATATCTTTGGCATATACCCACCATGTATTTTTGCCGTTAAAAGCTGTATTGAGAAAAGCGACGAGAAAATGATCGCTGGCAGCATCATATCTGTAGCTGTGAACCTGTAATTCCTGAGCAGCGGCGATCGCAACTTTAAGATTTGGATCACTAATTCGGGAACTGTCAATAGGTTCACCCTTGAAAACCGTATCTTTTGTGACTTTTAGACTGTACTGGGGCATAATTTCAGTATGGATGTTTTTTATTTGGATAGGCAAAAGAAAAGTTTAAATGCACGTTATTTTGCTGGTTTACGCGAATTAGCGATCGCTATGTCATACAAACCAAAACAATAGGCTAATCAATGATCTCACTCGAATAATTTTGCGATCGCCTTTTCAGCAATCAACCAAATCGTCAGACAAGCATTTATACTTATCCCCACAAAGATAACGCTTTAATTTTTTGATGTCCTACGTCAACCTTAATTGTTAGTACAAGCTCTCGATTCGCGTAATCGTAGGCAGTAAAAATACTCAGACACATTTTTCTCTAACCTGATTTGAGCAGTAAATCGGTATAGATATGAGGTGAAAAGCCTAACAATCGAATGATTTGTTCCTGAAGAGGAGTGAGAGGAGTCAGATGTCGATAGATCTGCCCATCCAACTCAACGATCGTCAAAGTGATATTGTCAAACGCTTTGAGGATAAGTTCAGTGGAAGGATTCATCGTGGTTTTCTTCGGACTTTCAGGATAAAGTCCTTGGAGACTTTCCTGAGACTGAGATAGTTGACGATGTACGACAAATTCAATCAGGGTTAGCAGACGCAATCCTAAACTCAATAAATTGAGAAGTCCCAGCACCTGATCATCGCGATGGACAAACAGCGGATGCGCCCCTAAAGACTTACCTTTGAAACGATGGAAACCTTGTTCCACAATCCATTGATCTCGATAGGTTAAAACGGCTTGCTCCCAAGACAACTTCTCCACAGGAGCATTGGACACATAAACCCGCCAACCAAAATCTTGTTGGTATGCTTCAATTTGTATCTCATGACGATTCACTTTTATGATTTGATAACGAGCCTGATGAGTTTTCGTCTGAGCTTCAAAGATGAAATCATAATCCAGTAATCCCTCTACTTGATGGCATTTGAGAATTGCCTTGGCTTTTTGGGTCAGTTCGTTCTCGTTAGCTATTTGTTTGCGACCTCTTCCAACATTAGGGGTTAATTTCAATAGCTTTTCAGTTGCTGTTTGCAATCGTTTCTCTAAGCCCTTTCGTTGTCGTTGTTCATGAGCTTGAGAATGCACTAAAAAAACTTGCTCTCGCCAACAGACTCCATACCCTTCAGGCGTTTGTCCTTCCACTACTCGGTCGATTCTATAGCCACTCAATTGAGTACCTTCAGAGCCGTCGTAACGCTCCGTATTAACTTGATATAGTTCTCTCTCTGTTTGGCGCATTTCGCTTAACCACTGTGCTAATAATCCAGGTACTTGTCCAGTCCGTGCCAATGGCACTAGATAGTAGTGCTGGTGATGGTGAATATGACTACGAGTCCCCAAGGCTCCCATTTTACTGTCGCCTACCCACATCAGATTTATTTCTCTGAGACTCGCTCGACTAGATTCAAATACTGGTATATATAATCCATCATCTGCTTGTTCTCCAGATACTACCTGTGTTGCAATCGGTATTCCTAACGGCTCTAGTGTGGACATCATCAGTTTCACTTGCGCTAAATCTGGGTCGTCTTTGCTGTAACCAAATTGAAACAATCCTTTCTCGTTGACCAAATGCTCTCCTGATATTGTCGTCGCATCCATCCTAATTGTCTCTGCTTCTAAGTTATAGATTCTTACTGTTCTTCTATTTAGTTCCTGTTCTATCTTTGCCCAGTTCGCTTCTTTACTCAGGTGTTTCAAGGCGATACTCAATCGGTCATCACTAAAGTCGCTCTCTCCTATCTTGAGCCCACATACTTGCTCGAGCATCTCCCGACGCTGTTCTACCCATTCTCTTACCACTACTTTTCGATGGTCTCCCTCCGAAACTATATACGATAGCCAGATTACGATTACCCATCCCCAGTCTAATCCCTCCTGTTTCCAGTGTCGTCCTAGTTGTTCATTCAGTAGCTGCGGTAATTCCATCTGCATCATTACATTCAGTAACAGCACAATATCGTCGATCCGTTCCGTCTGGATTTTGATCTGGGGACTCATCGCTCAGCCTTTGTTTTATTTCTCTATGAGTTTAAACTAAGTACTTTTACTCATCCTCTTTACGCGAAAGGACTGGTAAATATGGCGGTACTGGTTTAGGCTTAGCCATTTGTCAGAAACTGATTAGTTTAATGGGTGGTGATATTTGGGCTGAGAGCATTTTTAATCACGGTACAACCTTTTTGTTTACGATTCCCTATCACCCCGTGGAAACGAAAAGATCTCCTGCCATTGAAATCGTCGATCATTTATTGGAAGTGGTTTTAGAGCGCCCAGCCGAGAGTACTCAGAACAAGAGTAGTCATATTCCCAAATTAGCTGAACAAATCCCCCTCAAAATTTTGCTGGCTGAAGATAATCCTGTCAATCAAAAATTAGCAAATCGTATTTTTGAGAAGATGGGTTACAGTATCGATATTGCTGCAAACGGAATCGAAGTATTAGAAGCAATCCAAAAAGAATCCTATGATTTGATTTTTATGGATGTACAGATGCCTGAAATGGATGGACTAGAGGCCACTCGACAAATTCGATCTATGGAGCAAAGTAGACAAACTGAATTATCTAACCTCGCTAAATCTATTCAAATTATTGCCATGACTGCTAACGCGATGCATGACGATCGCGAAAAATGTTTGGCATCGGGGATGAATGATTTCATTGCCAAGCCATTTAAAGTCGAGCAAATTCAGACTGCGATCGAGAAATGGGGACACAAGCAGCCATAATGCTGTTTACAAAAGATGACCCTGATCGCTATACATAATTAAATAAGCAAAATTAAGTATAAAACCCCAAAAACCGTACCGCCC
>JAYUSC010000369.1:0-1613 GCA_043755885.1 Pseudanabaena sp.
GCGCCGCGCTGCACCACTGATTATTGGGTTTTCATGCTGGGAAGGGAGTAACAAGCACCCAAATTTGTAGTTTGCTGTGCAAGCCAATATAAAATGAGCTAAGTAGTTATTTAACAATTCACAATAAATTAATTTATGTCGCTAACGCCCGCTTTATTTGGTCAACTCGCACAAGCAATGGGCGTATTTGTCTTAGTTTGCGCCTTAATTACAGGACTAGCCATAACGTTTAAGTGGAGTTGGCGCTATCGAATGGTGGGCGCAACTCTATTTTCAGTGGTTTTGGTAGTCGGGCTTTTCTCCCTGAGCTTTGAGCCAATTACCCGCTCATCCATTGAAGGCGCTGTCCCATTTAAGCTGGTTTACGATCGCTTCGGTCCAAAGGCCACGATCGCAGTCGCTCCGACAATTACGCCTGAGCAACTTGAGGCCACTTTAAAACAAGCTAGTAGCAACCTATTTTCATCTGGTCGTAATGCCCAAGGTGAATCGCAACTGACTATTTATGCTCGCACCGTTGTGCATCCTCGCGAAGGCGTATCTAAGCCTGTATATCTAGGGCGCGTCAAGAGAGCGTTAAACTTGCGTAATGATCCCAATATAGAAGTAGATATTTTTACTGATAAATTTACTGAATTAAGTAGCTAAGTAGCTAGGCATAATAAAAGTCTAAAACAGGCGCTCAATGATGAGTTTTTACCTGAATTAATTAAAATAAAATCACCGCCTCATGGCGGTGATTTTATTTTAATTGCGGACAGCTTCAAATAGCCGCGAGAAATAAAATGAGGTCGCAGTGAATTCTTTACGCTTGATTGTGAAACCTAGCTTTTTCAGAACTTGGCGCACATCAGACTCCTTATGTAAATAAGCACGAGTCGCTTTGCTCGGACCTGGAACCATATCGCCTACTTTTTTCATCAGAATGTAATAGGGATTCTTAGGTGCAAAGCTAAGAATTAAACGAGATTTGGTAAGAGAGGCGAGATGGGCGATCATCGCTTCAGATTCGCGATCGGGGTAGTGGATCAGCACATCGAGACAAATTACCGTGTCGTATTCGCCAGACAAAGCCGATAAATCCTTGACTGCAAAGATCGGGTTTTCAGGATCGGCAGCGCGGCTTTTGCCTTCGCCCACCATCTTTTCGGAAATATCACTGGCGAATACCTTTGCACCCATGGCTGCAAGCGGAATACTCAAACTACCAGTACCACAACCTGCATCACAGACCGTTTGCTCAGCAGCATTTTTATCGTTTTTAAACCATGATAACACATAATCGACAGTTTGTTGATGCCCTGTGCGGATATCGCGTTGAACTCGGTTGACATCACCTTCACCATAAATCCGCCGCCAGCGATCGAAGCCTGTGGAATTAAAATAATCGCGAACTATGTCTTTGTCTTTGGGGGCTGCTTTAGTTGATGTATTGTTGAGTGCTTTATTAGCCATGATTGTGAAGAAAGCTTACAAAAAGATGATTTTAACCTAGAAAGGAGAAGCGCTGCGAAGCATTGCCTCACTTTTCTAGGTTTTAAGTACCTCGGCATAATTAAAAAAACAAAACCAAAATCTGTACCGCCCGCACAGCGGGCGGTACAGATTTTGGG
>JAYUSC010000370.1:0-3768 GCA_043755885.1 Pseudanabaena sp.
CTCTTAAGGGTTTTAGAGGTCATGCCATCATAGAGCTTACTTTTGCGTTCGCTCCAGTAGACCATATCGCCATCGTAGGGGGATTTCTCTCCTTTAACGTTGACGTGTCCGTTTTCGGAGTAAGGAACCTCAGGGAAGGCTTTATCTAGTAATTTCTTACAAGAGTAGCGATGTTGTTTAGCTTCCTTATTAAATACCTTAAATGCTCTGCTTTCGATGTGATATAACGAGTTTCTAGAACCGTCCATCTTGCAGAAGCGGTGGTAATTCCTCCAACCTCTAACAATAGGCGCTAGCTTTTCAGCTTTTACCTTTGCACCATAGTTCGAGTTATTGACAATAGCTTTTATCTTCTTACGGAAGGCTTTATAGTCATCCACTGAGGGAGTACTTCTAAATTTTCCGTTTTTCTGACATTTAAAATGCCATCCGAGGAAGTTAAAACCATCTTTCGTGGTGGTTGTCTTGGTTTTCCTTTCGCTAACTTTCATACCTCTTGCAGCTAGAAATTCGCTGATTTTGGCAAGTATTACCGTATTATTTTTATGATCTTGCGATCGCAACGACGGCGGATCAAGTTGGCAGGTTTAATATCTCAATGGATTACTTGGCTGCTATGCACAAAAGCTAATACTTGCAAAATATCCCGTAAGCCAGATATCAGCTTTGATTGATTCCATTGCTTGCCAGTACCAATCTCAGAATCTAGAGTAGCCCCTTCAATAAACTCTTGGACTAGATAAAATTCACCACCTTGCTCAAAGTGGGCAAACAGGCGCGGAATCTGATCGTGACGGCCTAAGTCATGTAAAGTGGCCGCCTCACTATCAAATAAGCGTTTGGCGATCGCAAGTTCTTGGGGTTTAAGTAATTGGAGTTTAAGTTGCTTAACGACACAAGCAGGCTGATTTGGCAATTGCAAATCTTGCGCCAAAAATGTCTGCCCAAAACCACCACCACCAAGTGGTTTTACAATTTTATATCTGCCTGCAAGAATTGCTTCAGAATTGGTCATGGCGGTTGAAATTAATCTAAGTTTTAGATAATATTTCTCTTCATGATACAGCGATCGCTAATTCATGAAAACTTCTTTTATAAAACCATAAAAACAAGGAACCAGTTTTTAGTAGCGCGGCGAAGCCGCGCCACTAAAAAACTGGTTCCTTATTAAATCGCAGCGCCTTTACAACAAATTAATATTTTCTTGGATCGATTTGGCTGAGGCATGAAGCGCAGCAAGCTCATCATCTGTAAGCTCTAGTTCGATAATTTTTTCAACACCCTGCCGTCCCAACTGTACGGGTACACCCATGAATATGTCTTTTAAGCCATATTCACCCGTGAGATACGCCGCCGCAGGAAAAATTCGATGCCGATCGCTAATGATTGCTTCGACCATTACATAGGCAGCGGCTGATGGCGCAAAATAGGCACTGCCATTTTGTAATAATTTGACGATTTCCGCGCCACCATTGCGAGTGCGCTCGACTAGTCTTGCGATCGCATCTTGTGACAGTAGTTCGGTAATCGGGACACCATTTACTGTCGATAGGCGTGGCAATGGCAGCATCAAATCGCCATGTCCACCCAAAACGGTGGTATAAATATCTGCTGTAGATATGCCTAACTCCATCGCAATAAAAGTTTGAAATCTTGCCGCATCTAAAACTCCAGCCATGCCAACTACTCGCTGGGGCGTTAAGCCACTTGTTTGCCAAGCCAAATAAGTCATTACATCGAGAGGATTAGAGACAATGAGCAAAATTGCATGGGGAGATAGTGCGATCGCTTTTTGGACAACTTCTTTGACGATGCCTGCATTAATCCTGAGTAGATCATTGCGACTCATCCCCTCTTTGCGCGGTAGCCCTGCGGTGATCACAATTACATCTGAATCTTTGGTGTCGTTATAGTCATTAGTACCAATAATTTGGCGATCGAGATTGGAAATTGTATGGGCTTGCGCTAGATCAAGGGCAATCCCCTGCGGTTTGCCTTGGACAATATCGCATAACACCACGTCAGCTAAATTTTGCTTGGCGATGCGTTGCGCTAACATGCCGCCGACATTACCCGCACCGATGACGGTGACTTTAGGCGATCGATAATCTTGGATTTGCATTGATATATTTCCTTTTTCTCCATTAAAGACCGCGCGAAGCGCGGTCTTTACATTAAAACTTGATGGTGCGGCGATGGGCGGCGACAGACTCAGCTAAGCCAATCGCCATTAAATTAGCAAGTAGTGCTGATCGTCCATAACTGAGCCAAGGCAGTGGAATCCCTGTCACAGGCGCAACGTTAATATTCATACCGATATTGACAAAGGTTTGAAATAACACGAACGAAAACACACCGATCGCAAGTAGTGAGCCGAAGTTATCCCGCGCATTGACTGCAATCACCAGTAAGCGCCAGCAAATACCGACAAACAATAACAAAACGCACATACAACCAAAAAAGCCAAACTCTTCACCGATCGCCGAAAAGATGAAATCAGTATGTTGTTCAGGAATAAAATTTAACTGTGTTTGTGTCCCCTTGAGCCAACCCTGACCAAATAATTGCCCAGCCCCGATCGCAATTTTGGATTGGATGACGTGATAGCCAGCACCGAGCGGATCTTGATTCGGGTCGATGAATAGCAATAGGCGCTTTTTTTGATAATCATGGAGTACATTCCACAATAAAATGCCAGCTTGCCCAGATATCAGATTGACGACTACGGCAATCACAGTACTAACAATCCGAAACCAAGGTAATGACACCCAAGCCGCCACACCCATCAGGATCACCCAGACAATCCATGCGGGTAAATAAATTGAAAACAGTACTGCCGAGACGATCGGTGAAAATATGAGTAATAGCCAACCCAAACTAGCTCCAGCCCAATAGAGCATCCCAATCGTGATTGCGGCGAATACCAGAGACGTACCAAGGTTGGGTTGCAAAAAGATCAAAATCCAAGGCGGCACAGTCACCCACGCGACTTTAAATGCATCAATCGGACTCTGTATCGGGCGATCGTGCATCACGGCTGCTAAAGAAATAATGATGCCGACCTTGGCAAATTCCGAAGGCTGAATATTGAACCCGCCGATCGTAATCCAGCGCTCAGCCCCAAGCGCAGTTGTCCCAATAAGTAACACCAAAACCAAAGATATATTGGTGAGCGCGTAGGTAAACCAATGTAATCGTAATAATTGGTCGTAGTGAAATCTTGCGATCGCAAACATGGCTACCAAGCCCACGCCACCTGTCACCCAGTGCTGCCACCACTCAGCCCTCTGCGATCGAAAGTCTGAGCTATAGATGGCAACGCCACCTAAAATCATCAATAGGATCGGGAAAATGACCAACAACGGATCGGCATCACGCCATTCTCGTTTAATATTTTCCCAACTGGGTAGTTCTAAACCTTTTACGATCATAAAAGCGGCTAATTCGGCTGTATCAGTTTCTATTATGAAACTAATTTACGGATTTTCACCAAGCCAAAACCATTCATAGAGTTACGGAGCGGAGCGCCGTAACTCTATGAATGGTTTTTGGGGTTTTACGGGATGCGCTACTGCACAAACCTCACCTTGATCGTCTATGCAATGGCATACTGAAGGTAATAAACAGGTATGCAAATCACTAATGCATCTGCACTCAACCTTGTAAAAACCCTATCCACCTCTCTAGGCAGGACAACCTAATCAATGCTGATGTATACAGTTGAAATCACCCTCAAAAACAACCCGATCGCATTGTCTGTACAGCGCA
>JAYUSC010000371.1:0-3761 GCA_043755885.1 Pseudanabaena sp.
CTTGCAATTTCTAGGTTTTGCGACAGAAATTTAATCGCCTTGTCATATTTGCCGAGAGAATCGTAAGCACTTCCCAGATTTCCTAGCGCTGTACCCTCACCCCGTCGATCTTTGATTTCCCTTGCAATCGCTAAGCTTTGCAAATAAAACTCAATCGCCTTGTCATATTTGCCGAGAGAATCGTAAACAGCTCCCAGATTTCTCAACGATGCTAGCTCACCTCGTCGATCTTTCATTTCTCTTGCAATCTCTAAACTTTGTAACTGAAACTCTATCGCCTTGCCATATTTGCCAAGAAAAAAGTAAGTATTTCCTAGATTTGCAAGAACATTCTTTTCTCCATTGCGCTCTCTAATTTCCCTTAATACAACCAATGCTTGCAAATGAAGTTCTATTGCCTTGTCATACTTGCCGAGAGAATTGTAAACAATTCCCAGATTTCCCAACGCTGTTCCCTCACTCCGTCGATCTTTCATTTCTCTTGCAATCTCTAAACTTTGCAAATGAAGTTCTATTGCCTTGTCATATTTGCTGAGAGAAAAGTAAGCAATTCCCAAATTTGCCAGCGCCATTCCTTCTCGTTGTCGATCTTTGATTTGCCTCGTGATTTCTAAACTTTGCAAATGAAATTCTATTGCCTTGTCATATTTGCCCAACTTTTGGTAAGTAAGCCCAATATTTCTGATTGCATTCTCTTCTCCGCTTTGATCTTTGATTTCTCTTAATATAGCCAAGTATTGCATCTGGAACTCAATCGCTTTATCGTATTTTCCGAGAATATAGTAAGCAATTCCTAGACTTCCAACTGCATTTCCTTCACTCTGCCGATCTTTGATAGCACGATAGATCGTTGATGATTGTTCCCATGACTGTAATGCTGCTTCAAATTGTCTACTCCGATATAGTTGATTGCCTTGATTAAAAAGCCGATCTGCTTCTGCTTTGCGGTCTTGCATTGTCTGCGCCTGAACCGTCATCAAAGCCAAATCAGGCGGCGACACCATGCCCAAAATCCCAGTCAATCCCACAAACGTCAACGCATAAAACCGTGAAGCCATAACACCACCTTTGCGAGAACCTAGATTCATAGCCATATTTCCGATCTGCGTACTTACGATCTTACATACATATCACCCTACCGAGCATATGCAGTTTTCAAGGAAAAAGGAAAAATCATCTTAGGGGCGAAGCATTACCGCCACCATTCATGCATATCACTGCAATCTCCAAACGGTAATGCTTCGCCCAACCCCCACAACGCAGCCACAATTTATCTGTGAGAGCCAAGAGGGTTAAGCATTTGCGTACAGAGATTGTTTGTGAAGAGTTTAAAAATTGTGGCGCAAATGCTTTACCCCTACAAAATATTGTTGCTGATGACGCGATCGCTTACAAGCGATCGCACTCGTCAGGTTCCCCATTAGGTACTTTCGCCAACACCTTCTCAAATGCATCCCAACTCACCCGCCTTGACTTCTCCGCTAAATAATCCCTAGTTGACCACACCGCAAGGTGAGACGACAACGCGATCGCCACTAATCCATCTACAGGAATTTGTTCTCTTTGAGCAAAAGGCTGCAATTGTTGGTATAGAACATCAGGAATATCAGCAATAACTCTCATAACTCAATCTCTCCAACTATTAGCCGCGATCGCTAAATCCACCTCTTGTAACGTTAAACCTAAATCCTTGCTAGCACCTTTTAAAATCTCCTCATACTCAAAAAGCAAAGCTGTAGATAAATTAACTTGCCAACGGCGATCGTGAAGAATAGAAAGCAATTTGTAAGATGCACCTAGACTGGATCTTAACCCAGAAACTAACACATTAGTATCAACAACTATTTGATAAATCTTTGACAATTGTCTATGTACACCTCATACTTTCAAACCCTACGATCCGCACAGTCAATATATCACTAAATTTTCTTGTATCTCCATCTCCCTGATTTTTTTAAGCATTCACTAGAAACAAACAAAATTCCGTAGGGGCGCAGAATTACCGCCACCATTTACGCATATCACCCCAAATATTAAACGGTAATGCGATCGCCCAAACCCCGCGATCGCAGGGACAATTTATCTATGGAAGCGAAGAGGGTAAAGCATTTGCGAATCAAGATTTCTTGTGAGGAGTTTAAAAATTGTGGCGCAAATGCTTTACCCCTACGAATTGGTGGGAAAACAAAATCCACCAGAACCACAAATCTCGTAGGAGCGAAGCATTATCGCCACCGTTTATGCTTTATGCCTATTAATGCGATCTGCGATCGCATGACCGACTATCGACTGCGGCTGTATCGCAAATATCCCGACAGAAAAGTCCATCAAGTCGTCATCTATCTTAGTCCCAGCCAATCTCCCCTAGTCCACGAAACCACATTTAACCTCGAAGAACTAATCCATAACTTCAACGTGATCAGAATTTGGGAGCAACCAACAGAAATATTTCAGCAATATCAAGGACTATTACCCTTTGCCGCCTTATCTCAAACCAGCGCCCCAGAAGACACCTTAAGACAAGTGGCGAGACAAATCGAAAATATTGCCGACAAGCAACTACAAAGTAACGTCGCCGCCTCGACCGCTATAATATCTGGTATAGCCCTAAGCAAAGAAATCATCAAAAGATTACTCAGGAGCGACATCATGAAAGAATCAGTAATTTATCAAGATATATTACATGAAGGTTTAGCTGAAGGTTTAGCTGAAGGTTTAGCTAAAGGTTTAGCCAAAGGTAAAGCTAAAGGTTTGGCTGAAGCAACTAATCAAATTGCCCTCAATATGCTGCGTTCTAACATTTCTGTAGATGTCGTAGCACAACTGACTGGATTGACTATTAAGCAAGTGCAGAAACTGCAAAAACTATCTAATAAAAAGTCCCAGAAGCCCAAAAATTAGTAGCGATCGCATTATTCATTGACCACATCCACAAAATCTCGTAGGGGTGCAGCATTATCGCCACCATTTACGCACATCACCGCGATCTGCGATCGGTAATGCGATCGCCCAAACCTCACAACGCAGCCACAATTTATCGGTAGGAGCAAAGAGGGTTAAACATTTGCAAATCAAGATTTTTTGTGAAGAGTTTGAATATTGTGACGCAAATGCTTAACACCTATAAATCGGTGGCTTTTTACTTTTTACTGGTCAACCACTTTTCCAAATCGGCAACCTTCTCAAAATCCAACACCGCCTCCGCCAACTCTTCCAACTGCTCAGCCGATAGCTTGTCTAGACGCTTCACCATTTTCTGCGTCACCTTACCAAACTTCCGTGTCAGGAGCTTTACCGCAAACTGCTTTAGCCCCTGCTGCCGACCCATAACTTGAACGCGCTGTGTGCCAATCTTTTCTCCCTCAAGTTTGCCCTCAAGCTTGCCACTCTGCTCACCAAGCCGTCTACCCTCTTGGAGCGCATCTCGATATACCCTTGTTTTCTTTAGATCACTTAATGTAAACATCGCCTCAACCTCATCTCGACTCATCTGGGGAAACTTGTACGGCAAAACTGTCTCAATAAATTCTATCATCTTTTCTCTATCTGCTTGCCCCACCTGACTAGCCAACTGCTGCGCTAAAGATACCGTTTCCCTCTTTGGAGCAACGATCAGCCTCACAAGTCCTAAACTCATAGCAAGCCATCAAAGGTTTGAGATAGCTGAAAAAAGATTGTGTCAGTACGCATCCATTTAGGGAATCCCAAGAAAAAAATAATCCATATAAAACCCAAAAATATTGCGGCGGGCGTAGCCCGCC
>JAYUSC010000372.1:0-3759 GCA_043755885.1 Pseudanabaena sp.
GAAGAGGCTGGTAAAAAGTGCGATCGCTTTTACTTTTTGCGAGATTTACCCATCTGAACTTGTGGTGATTAAATCTGCGATCGCAGTTTGATAGCAATAACTGATTGTATTTTCTTAAATGCTAAACTGTAAATACTTAAAATAAATCTAGCAATCAAAATGAACACATTCAATGATATATCTATTGTCGATAAGTCCTCTACGATACCAGTAACGGAAATACAGAATCAACTAAGTGAATCAATTAAACAACTATCTCCAGAAAGATTGAAAGTAGTTGCCGATTTTGCAGCATTCTTGGCAAATGCTGAAAGCGAAGCCGCAACTCAAGAGCTATTATCAATTTCAGGACTATTAGAGCGCATCAAACAGAATCAATCAACACCTAAAAGCCAGTATGTAAATTGGAGAACGGTGCGTTCTGATGTATGAAATTTTGCTCCATCCTGATGCTCAAAAAGTTTATGCTAAAGCAGATAAAGCTTTAGCGAAAAAGATTGCTAAATGCTTACAACAATTAGAACAAGATCCGCGATCGCACCCCAACATCAAAGCACTCAAGGGAGAATATTCAAGTTTATATCGCTATCGCATTGGCGACTATAGGATTATTTATTCAGTCGAAGATGAAATAGTGCAAGTGTTTGTTGTGGCGATCGCTCACCGCAGTAAGGCTTATGAAATATAAGGGAAGAGATAAGGGTGATGGAGAAAACTGCGATCGCTTTTACTTTTTGCGAGATTTACCCATCTGAACTTGTGGTGATTAAATATGCGATCGCTGTCAAAGCTGGAGAAATCTTCTATTATGGTAAACAGAGTATAAACCTATACTAATTTAAGGTCATAAAAAATGCAAATCAATTATCGCCTGAATGCCAATGAACTTGACAGCAGCTTCCTAGAAAGCTTAAAAGCTGCTTTCCAAAACAAAGAAATTGAGATAGTTGTATATGAAAGTGATGAAACTGCTTTTCTATTACAAAATCCTGCTAATAGAAAGAGATTATTAACTGCGGTAGAAAATATTCAAAATCGCAGAAATCTCGTGGAGCTTAATTGGGATAACATCTCATGAAAAGACGAATCCTGTTTGAGTCAGAAGCCTTTGAAGAATTTAACGAATGGGCAAAAATGGATCGCAAAATTTATAATAAAATTGTAGAACTTATCAAAGATATTGAGCGATCCCCATTTTCAGGTATCGGTAAACCCGAACCTCTAAAATATGGACTCAGTGGATTCTGGTCAAGACGCATTAGTGACGAACATCGCCTCGTCTATCAAGTTACTGATACAGAGATTCTAATCGCTGGCTGTAAAAGTCATTATGAGTAGTTGACTAGGCGATCGCTGCCGACATTTTTTCACTAGCCTAAGATATTTGGGAAGAGTTGAAGAGGATGGGAAAAACTGCGATCGCTTTTATTACTTGCGAGACTTACCGATAGAAAAAGAGACATAACATGACACTCAAAGAACTACAACCACAACTACTAGCCTTAACCCTAGAAGAAAAATCTCAAGCAATCCAAATCCTAGTCCAAAGTCTCAGCAACACATGGCAAGGCATCGAAAAAAACCCAAGAGTTATGGGCGGTGATGCTTGCATCCGTCAAACCCGCATACCCGTATGGCTGCTAGTAAGTCTCCAACACCAAGGCGCAAGCGAAGCCTACATTCTCGAAGACTATCCCACCCTATCTGCAACCGACCTAGTAAACGCATGGCGCTATGCCGAAACTCACATTGATGAGATAGAAACAGCCATTCATAGACAAGAGGTAGCTTAACATGGCACGTCTTTATGCCGATGAGCAATTCCCCAGAATTGTCGTCAAACTACTACGCGAACTAGAGCATGACATTTTGACAGTCCAAGAAGCAGGAAAAGCCAACCAAAGAATTCCCGATGAAGACGTATTAGCATTTGCGATCGCTGACAATCGCGCAGTATTAACCATTAATCGAGGTGACTTCATTCGACTGCATAACTTACAACCTAGCCATGCAGGTATTATCGTTTGTACAGAAGACCTCAATAGACAAAGATTAGCCATCCAAATTAATGAGGCAATTGCCAACACCGTATATCTAACCAATAAACTAATTCGCATAAATCGTCCTAGTAAATAGAGCTTTTTTCGCTATTGGCGGGATATTGGGGGAGAGTTGAAGAGGCTGGGGAAAATTGCGATCGCTTTTACTACTTGCGAGATTTATCAATTTAAAATGTCATTCAATATATACTCATGCCTATGATTCAAGATATTCAGACCAAAATTGCTAACGAACAATTCGAGCTTTCTAAGCACGCCGTTGATCAGTCTATTATTCGTCAGATCCGATTGCATGAGATTGTCGATGCGATCGCGAACAGTCAAATCATCGAAGACTATCCCAACGACAAATACGCACCTAGCTGTCTCATTTGTGGTGTAACCCAAACTGGGAGAACGATTCATATCCAAAGCAGTTATCCCAGCCGACCATTGGTTAAAATTATTACAGTATACGAACCTGACCCTACAAAATGGAATAACGACCTCACATTAAGGAAAACTAACAATGAATAATTATCAAGAGCAACTTGTAGAAAAGCGCGTAACTTACTCGTTAGAACTAAATGGAAAGTTTTTTCTGATTGAAAATGTTCCTGCTCGTGTAAACGAAGAAACAGGAGAGCAATTTTTCTCTGCATCAACTGTAGCTTTTTTGCAACACATTATTTTGGATGGGCAAGAACCAAAACGTGTAATTCAGACACCCGTTTATAGCTACGCCGCGTAAGAGCTTTTTTCGCCATTGGCGGGATATTGGGGGAGAGTTGAAGAGGCTGCTAAAAAATGCGATCGCTTTTACTACTTGCGAGACCTGCCAAGTTAATATATTTTTATTGAACCTCAAAAAGGAGGAATTATGAATACCGATACCGCCTTATGGCAAGTTGTCATCAATATGCCAGACACACTCAAAACAGAACTTTTGCATTATGCAGAATATCTACTTAACAAATATCCAAGAGTCAAAATCGTTGATGAAAAACCTGCAAAACAACAGCATGGCTATGGTAGTTGGGCTGGTCAAATTTTTATGTCAAGTGATTTTGATGAGCCATTGGAAGAATTAGAGGAATATATGTAATATGAAATATATTCTAGATACGCACGTAATTTTATGGTATTTGAGCGAAGATCTTAAACTCAGTACTAAAGCGAAAGGAATCGTAGATGCGCAGAATGGACTGTACTTTAGTATTATCAGCCTTTGAGAAATTTCCATTAAAGTTAATATTGGTAAATTGCAAATAAATCGACCTATTGAAGCATTACCAATAGAACTTCAATATATGAATATCCAAATTCTACCAATTACGATTAGGGATATTGAGATATACTCTAGCCTTCCATTACCAAACTCGCCTATAAAACATCGAGCTCCATTTGATCGCATATTAATTGCCCAAGCAATAAACTATTCCTTCAAATTAGTAAGTAAAGACATCGCTTTTGATTCTTATCCAGTTTCGCGTATATGGGATTAATATTTTCTTGTTAGCCTGAGATATTTGGGGAGAGTTGAAGAGGCTGGGAAAAATTGCGATCGCTTTTACTACTTGCGAGACTTACCGATTTGACGAATATCAAAAGATGCTTGTGAAGTATCTGATTTTAAATTAGTTTGTGTTTGATAAAAGCCCCGACACCTCTTCCATTGAGGGAAGAAGCAATCAGAAGATTACGGAGCCAGTGGTTATGG
>JAYUSC010000373.1:0-8964 GCA_043755885.1 Pseudanabaena sp.
CAAAGCGCCCACGTAGTGGGCGCTTTGCTTTTTTTTGTAAAAAGAGAGAGACGACACACATGTGTCGTCTCTCTCTTTTTTAATGTACAAACATTCCTCGTCCTAGCCATAACTCTAGTAACAAGATTGCGAAACCTAGCATCGCTAAACGTCCATTCCATACTTCAGCAGATTGGGTCATTCCCCATTCCCAACGCTCTTGAGGATAGAGTTTTGTGCCTTTTTGCGGCTGGATAGTTTCCGCAAAGGCGATCGGGCGATCGCTTAAAGCTTTGGTCACGATATCAGCTAAGGCTTGAATAAAAGCGGGGTCAGTATCAGGAGCAGGAACTCTAGCAAAGGTTTCAATCCCAGCATGTTCAGCGATTTCGCGGTATTCCATATCGATTTCTTCGAGGGTTTCGATATGCTCGGAGACAAAGCTGATCGGTACTACCACCAATTCCTTTACGCCTTGTTCGGCAAGCTCGACGATCGCAATATCAGTATAGGGCTGCAACCATTCGACAGGACCAACGCGGCTTTGGTAGGCGAGCTTATAGGGATTAGGGCGGTTAAGCTTTTGCATGATCAGCGCCGCGCAAGTTTCGATCTCTTTTTGATAGGGATCACCTGCTTCTTCGATGTAGCTAACAGGTA
Organism: Pseudanabaena sp.; assembly: GCA_043755885.1. Classification (GTDB taxonomy): domain Bacteria; phylum Cyanobacteriota; class Cyanobacteriia; order Pseudanabaenales; family Pseudanabaenaceae; genus Pseudanabaena. The sequence goes on from JAYUSC010000373.1 coordinate 640, forward strand.
CACCGTGGGCGCTAAAGAATATATAAGCTTCGTTAGGATTTTTAACTTGATCGAGCTTGGTGGCGATCAGATTTGCCATTGCTTGTAAGTAGCCCACATTGTCGTACCAAGAAGGCACAACTGTATATTTAATTTTTTGCAATTCGGGATCGGCTTTCCAAAGGCGATCTAGCAATCTAAAGCTAGAGCCTGTGGTACTGATCGAAAACTGGGGATACAGAGGCAAAACCACTAATTCTTCGATTTTGTCCCGTTTGATTTGGGCGATCGCTTCTTCGGTGAAGGGGTTCCAGTAACGCATTCCGATATAGACATGGACATCGTGCCCGTTTTGCTGAAGCTGCGATCGCAATGCTTGTCCTTGAGCTTCAGTAATGCGCCGTAGCGGTGAGCCGCCACCAATTTTTTTGTAGTTTTCCTGAGATTTTTTAAAGCGCAGGGTTGAAATTAGCCATGCCAAAGGTGCTTGCAGCAATGGCGAAGGTAAACGAATAATTTCTGGGTCAGAAAATAAGTTATACAAAAATGGGCGGACATCCTCTAGTTTGTCGGGTCCACCGAGGTTTAGCAGTAAAACGCCTAATCGCCCCATGTCAATCGTTATATCCCTTTATAATTTGGATTTATTATTAAAATAAAGTTTTACTAATTATAGCTAGCGTCAGGTTCGTTACAACTTTAATCAAGAATCAATTTTTAATAGCGCGGCGAAGCCGCGCTATTAAAAATTTGTTAAACATGCGATCGCAGATGCGATACTGGTCACTTTTTCGCCTTCAGGTAGTGCAGGGCGCTGCACCATAATGATCGGAATTCCTAATTCTCTTGCCGCCATAATTTTGGCATAGGTCGCATCGCCGCCACTATTCTTACTAACGATTGCTTGAATCTGATAGTGCTGCAATAAGGTGCGCTCCTGCTCTAAGCTAAACGGTCCGCGATCGAGTATTGCTTTGCTATTGGGTAATTCAAGATCAGGAGGATCGATCGATCGCATTAAATACCAAGTTTCTGGATACATTTGCGATCGCAGCAAAAATGGCTCTAGTTGTTGTCTACCTGATGTAATAAACACACGACTTACAGTTTCAGGAATTGCTTGCGCCGCCTCTGTCACACTTTTTACTTCAATCCAATTGTCACCAGATACTTTCTCCCATTGTGGACGCACCAGCATGATATGGGGGATGTTCGTGATTTTGGCTGCGATCGCGCCATTGATCGTGATTTGTCCTGCACAGGGATGCGTTGCATCGATCAGAACATCTATAGCATTTTCTTGCAAATAGTTAGCCAAGCCTTCCGCACCACCGAATCCACCAATACGAACTTGTCCAACTAGTGCCGAGGGCTTTTTGGTGCGTCCTGCAAGGGAACTAATTACTTCTATTTCGCGGATAGTGGCAAGACTCGCTGCGAGTTTAACCGCATCACCAGTGCCACCTAAAATGAGAACTTTTTTCATGTAAAAACCAGTTTTTTGTGGCGCGGCGAAGCCGCGCCACAAACATTTATGAGAGAGATTCAAGCGGCTTCGCCTCGCCACAAACATTTATGAGAGAGATTCAAGAGGCTTTGCCGCGCCACAAATATTTATGAGATCCAATTTTCAAGAGTTTCCTTAAGTTGCTGCTTGCGAATCGGTTTACTCAGAAAATCATCCATTCCTACTGCCAAACAGCGATCGCGATCTTCTGTAAAAGCATTAGCAGTCATCGCGATGATCACTACATGGTTAGATAAAGCATTAGCTTCGAGTTGGCGAATAGTCTCAGTAGTCTCATATCCATCCAATAAGGGCATCTGACAATCCATCAAAATAACATTGTAATCCTTAGTCTGTATTAACTTTAATACTTGTTCCCCATTCTCAGCCAAGTCTGCTTGGCAACCTAATTGGGATAAATATGCCATAGTGATTTTCTGGTTGACAATATTATCCTCTGCTAATAAGACTCTTAAGTTTTTTACCTCCTTTACGCTAATATTCTCCTGATGATGATCGTGAAGATCAGGCACAACTACACTCGAAGCAGAAACATCCTTCCTAATCACAGGAGCCTCTATTCCCAAAGACAAAAATACGGCTTTTAATAGTCGTTGTCTCTTAAAAGGTTTGGTCACATATCCACAAAAACCTTGATTGATCGCTGTTTCAATTTCGTTTTGACGATTTGCGGTCAACATCGCAATCAGGGGCAGTTTAGTAAATCTATCTCTCCGATGAATTTGTTGAGCTAATTGGGAGCTATCAAAATTTGTGGAACGCCAATCGATTAATGCTAGATCAATTTGCTTTTCAGCATCCAAATAAGCGATCGCATCAATAGCATTAGAGGCTTCATAGATTTTTGCGCCTAGTTTCGTGAGATAATAACGAAGCGCTTGGCGAGAATTTTTATTTGGATCAATCACTAAAATATTTCGATTACTTAAAGATGGCAAATTATCATCTAAAGATTGATTTAGCTGGAGAGCGAAAGGAATGCTGAACCAGAAACAAGTACCTTTCTGATTGGCGACGGGGCTAAATACACCGATCTTGCCTTGCATTAGCTCCACTAACTCACGACTGATCGCTAGTCCTAATCCAGTGCCTCCAAAGCGGCGATTTGTGGAAGTTTCAACTTGTGAAAAGGGTTTAAAAAGTTTGTCCTGATTAGTGGGATCAATACCAATACCTGTATCGATCACCGAAAATCGTAAATAGATTTGAGATGGCGATGTTGTTAAAGTCTGCTCAAAACTGCGATCGCGTTCGACTTGTACTAAAACCTCGCCATCAGAAGTAAACTTAATCGCATTACCAATTAAATTCATCAGAATTTGTCGAAATCTCACTGTGTCGGTCATTAGCAAATTAGGTAAATTTTCTGCAAAGCAGACATTCAGTTCTAATTCCTGATGATGCGCCTGTAAGGCAAACAGCTCTAGAATTTCTTCTATACATTGCTCTAAATTAAATGGTAAATTTTCTAACTTTAATTCCCCTTCTTCTAATTTCGACAAATCCAAAATACGGTTAATCAAACTGAGTAATAGGTTGCCACTCAGTCGAATATTTTCAACAAAATCTTCTTGGCGATCATCTAGAGATGTACCAATTAATAGTTCCGTCATTCCTAACACACCATTTAAGGGAGTACGAATTTCATGACTCATATTTGCCAAGAAAATACTCTTGGCTTTGGCGGATTGTTCGGCTAATTGTCTAGCAGCTAATAACTCTTGCTCTTTGCGTTTTAGTTCTGTAATATCGCGACCAACATAAACAAAGTCATGATGATCACGACCAACATAAACAAAGTCATGAGTTGCTTCAGTATTATATTCAAGTTGATCTTTATGGATGGTTGAGCAAGAAAATGTGATCAAAATCTCTACTTTATCTTTTGATAAACATAATATTTCAATATTTGTAAAATAGCGATCGCCATCTAGAGATTGGGCATTAGCTGATTGATTTTCAAGATGATTTTGATGAATTAAATCTAGTTGATTGGGGGTTTTAAATAATGAAGCGATCGACTGATGAACTAGCTCTTCTTGGCTGTAGCCAAACAAATTGATCGCCGCAGGATTTACAGTTTTAATTAGCCCTTGATGATCGGTAACGATCAACGCATCCGCCATTGCCGAAATAACTTTATCAATATATTTATTCGACTTTAATAGGGCATTGGCAAGTAGATCAGACTCATTCGCTCTTTGCATCAAGGTTTGAGACATCATCATCATCTCTGTAGCATCTTCAATGCAGATCATAATGTTTTTATCTTCTTCTTCTAGTTCATTTGTGCCAATAATATAGAAATTGAAATAGAGCGGTTTTTGTGGACTTGCCGAACGACAAACGCCTTTGATCTCAAAACTAGTTAATTGATTCAGCCAAATATTATTAAAAGTTTCTTCTAATCCAATTGTTTCTGGAAACGCATTCCGAATATCTTTATCTAACAATGACTCATAGGGATATTCAGAAAATCTTTCGGCTCCGTAGGAGCTATCAGTAATCACAAAATGACGATCAATTATAATGAATGACCGCTCTGAAGCAGTAAGAAGTTTTTTTAAAAGTTTTGACTGTTTCATAGTAGCTAATAATGTAGATGATTTCCTGATTCTAACATTAGCATCTGAGACGCTAACTTTTGGAATGTTTCATCAACGCCTTCTCCTGTTTTCGCTGATGTGATATGTATCGATATGCTCAGATTCGCAAATTCATTGGAGATCGATTGCCATAGATGCTCTCTTTCATTGCTTTCGATCAAATCAACTTTATTTAAGGCAATAACTAAGCTCGATTTAGAATTGATTGATTGAAAAAGCTGCACATGATCTTTGATGCTTTGGATACTTGATTGTCTTGTCACATCGCCAACGATGATCGCTCCTTTTGCTCCTTGCAGATAGCTAGGCGCGATCGCCTTAAAGCGCGTACTTCCTTCGATATCCCAAACAATCAACTGTAATTGTTTGAGTTCTGCTGGAGAATTATTGGCACTGGAACTGATGGATACTAGTTTGCGTGAGATTTTCACACCAACTGTCGATAGGTATTTATCACTAAATTGACGATCAACAAACTGACGAATTAGGCTGGTTTTACCGACCCCAAAATCGCCAATTAGACATATTTTTTGAGAAACTACTTTGGCAGGAGAATGCATTTAATTAGATACGGGCATGGGCTTTAAAATCGGTTGAAATTCTACCCATCTTAACATTTGGTCAGATGGTTGTTGCATAGATATATCCATTATTCCAGAAACATGTAAGCGTTTCGCATTTATCCCTCTCCGCAAAAGAGCTTCGCGAACGGTTTGAGCGCGTTTCAGTCCTAGTTGGTAGTTGATATTGCGATCGCCAATATTGTCGTTTTTGACGAAAATTTTAAGATTATAGTCTGGGTACAGATCGAGGAAAGTCTGAACTTCGATCAGCTTTGCGGTCTCGGCTGGTTCTAGGATTGTTACCCATACAGGAAAGTAGATGCGCGTGGTCAGCTTTGGGGTCAGGATTGTCGCCGCATTAGTAACGATTGCGATTCCTGCAATTTTCGTGAATGCTTGCGTAATTTTTGCGATCATCCGAGGCTGTTCAATTTGCCCTGTAATCGTTACTTGACCATCTTTAAATTGGCTTTGGATACTTATACCCTGAGTGTAGTTTAGGGCTTTCGTAAGACGCTGGACCTCGAGCGCGACGAGTTCAGGATCAGGCGGAATATTAACAGTATAGATATTATTATTAATCTTACTATTCGGTATTTCTGATGTTGTTGATGCGATCGCAACTTGGAAAGCGCGATCGCGTAAATATTGATTTGGTAATTTACCTGTTAATTTGAGACGATCGCCATCAGCAGCTACATTAAGTCGATAAACTGCAAGTTCGGGCGTACTGGCAAAGCCTTCTAAAACTTTAGCTTCGAGTTGGCGATCGCGATGAGATCGGTATTGAAAAATCCCGATTGGCACAAGAACTAGGGCAAGTAAGGCTACGCCAATAAAAAGCAAGGTTTTGGGCGACTGTTTCAGAGTTTTAACGCGCTCAAATTCTATTAATGTTTTCAGCTCAAGTTCTGCTTCCATGGGAATTATACTAGGATCGCCATCAAATTCTTTGAAGCGATCGCCATAGAGTTGTACCAGCCGCCCAAATACATCGCGAATTTTGGTAACCAAAGCCGCGTCAGGTTCGCCACGAATGATTACCGCGAGATAGCAATATCCTGCCACTTCTAGCAATATTTTGGAGCCACTATAGTTAATCGCATCCAGTTCCGTTGTATTTTCCGATCGCGACATACATTCACTAGCAAAGCTGCGAATCGCGGTTAACATACCTGCCAGCATATCTGAGTCAATCGGATCGGCTAAAGAATCGAGATCGCTTTTTTGGATATCGATCATGACTAATCCCGAAAGATTATGGATTAGAAATATGGCTTGAATTTCAAAGGGAACTGATTCTTTGAAAATTAATTCTGCTTCGGAAACACCTTGCATTTTGGCGCGAGCCTTACGCAACACTCCCTCCACACTGAAAGTTTGTTCTACTTTTTGATTGATATCGCGAATTGCTTCCGCAAAATATTTGGAGATCGTACTCCCAATTACGGGATAGAGGGCATCAACCATCGAGTCACGCTCTAGTACAATCTGTTGTTTAATTGCGGCTCCCATTTCTGGCGCAAGCGCACCAACAATCTCATCGCGATCGAGCCGAATTTGTTCACGAATTGCTGCGCCAACTTCAGGACCAAGTGCCTTCGCAATTTGGTCAGGGCTATTACGGATTTGTTCACTAATCGCATTGGGCAAAAGAACTGCGATCGCATGGCTCATTGCCACCTGATCTAGTTGCGATCGCTCAACGATCACCTCCGCAATAATTGGCGTAATCGCTTGACACATCTCATCTCTAGCCTGATCGGTTTTAAGACTGAGTAACTCAGCAATAATTGGTAATAAAAGTTGGACTAATTCTGCTGGTTGATTAATTTGATGTTCTAGCTGGGCAATGCGATCGCTAACCTTGCCAATCTCCATCGGGATATTGCCCTGCTCATCACCAAATGCTGTCAGTCTGAGTGAAGCATTTTGCAGTAAACTTTCTAACCCCTCAATTTTGTTCATCATCTCAGGATTATTCACCTGACTTTCCACAATTCCCAGCTTTTGTTCGACCGCAATTTTGAAGCTTCGGAACTCTTCTAACTCTGGCACAACCAGAATATCCTGCAACATATGAATTGCTTTGTCATCTTCCTCTGACAAATCTTCTAAATAGGTTTTTTGTGGAGTTCGCGGCGATGCTACTTGTAGATTTTTACCGCCTAAAAGAAGATCTTGAATGAGATTAACGGTCTCAATTTCTTCCGTGTCTGAACGTTCTAAGAGAATATCTTCATTACGATTAGACAGATTTAAGTTTTGATGCTCTTGATTGCGATTCTCAGTAAACCCATTTTGACTAGGATGCTGACTATCTCTTAAAAATGGTAATTCATCCAATAAACTGGGAAAAGGATATACTGAAGGCAATCGCACTAGATCTAAAATTTCTGCGTCTGAAGATTTTTGTTTTGGTTTAACTGATAAGTTCTGTTTAGCTTTTACCAATCTCGATCTGGTTTGAAGTTCGCTATGTTTCTTGTCTTTATTGTGATTAGTATCAATATTTGACAGACTTGAATTATCTATCTGTTGGGGTTTTTGAGGGCTTTTAGATTTTTCAGCATCAATAATATTTAGATCAGAGAGCAGGAGCAAAAACTTCTCAACATCAGTGAGAGATTTATCCTCTAAATTATCCTTTCGCTCTGACATACTATTTTGCGTAATGACAATGTTTTGTACTATAGCAAATATCAACAAAAAACAAGCGGCTTAAGCCGCTTGTTTTTCTTACAAGATCATAGTCCCTGAAGCTTTAAATCTATGACTTAGCTTTAGGAGATTTCGGTGCGAATCCAGTAGCTGTGTCAGGACTAGATGCAGTTGGGCGACCAGATTTTGACCCAGCCTCAACTATACTAACCCGCTCGTACTTCTCTTCGACCTTTTCTTCAGCCGCCTCACGTAGTTCAGGTACAAACTCAGAACCTTTGAGCCTCATGCCTAACTCAAATAACAACTCCGCCATATCGTCCTTCGAGAGCTTATCTTCGCGGAGAATCGAGAAATGACGATCTAGCTCCTCAAAAACTAGCGATCGCAATTCACGATTATCGTTTTGCAAATTATCTCTAGTTTGAGCGAGTTCTTCGCGCAGGGCGACCCGTTGAGCTTCAACAGTCTCATCAAGGGTCTCAATGCTACTAGTAAACTTACGGTTGATCCGCTCAAACTGTTGACGAAGATCGGCGGATTCTTCTTGACTTGATGCACTAATCGATTTTAGTCGTTTATCAATGGACTCAACCGCAGCCCGTAACTCACTTGCTAAGACTGATTTCAAGTCGCCAAGGCGATCTCGAACATCTTGTTGCATCGCCGAAATATCCGACTCAGCCTTATCTAGCCGACTAGTATATTCGCGCAAATGTGCGCCGAAAATGATATCGCGAATTTGATCAATATTGCCTAAGCGTTCGCGGATCTCATCTCTGGTGATTTCACCCATTAGGTTACCTCTAGGAATGATTTGAACAGGTACAAAGTTTTAGCCCCAAAGCTGTGCATATGCACTATGGTTATGGCGACCGCCATAACCATAACCATAGCAAAGTCTTGCCATTTTTGCTGTCTTTTGATAAGAGAGCAAGCAATTCTACCTATAAAACCAATTGCGGAGTTTTAGCGCCTACGGCGCTAA
>JAYUSC010000374.1:0-3744 GCA_043755885.1 Pseudanabaena sp.
CTGGTTCGCCCGCGCAGCGGGCGAACCAGCTTCTTTGGGTTCTGGTTTTTATTATGTCTAGCTACTTACAGCAGTGGGCGATCAAACCTGCCACAAGAAGGGTCGCAGGGCAAAGCCCTGCAATGGGCTTTATATTCTTATTTGTGGCGGGTTTGAAAGCAAATTACCGTAAGTTCGGCTTAACAAAGCAAATTCAACTAAACTTCTTTAAATGATCGTTATTAAAACTTTAAAGTCAAGTTGGGGAAAATTACCACTTAGATTCCAGCAGTGGGGAGGTTTTTTCCTGTCTAGTGGCAGTATCTACTTGCTAATATTCGGGCTGCGTTGGTTGGGATGGTTACAGCCTAGTGAATGGGCTGCGTTTGATCTATTTATCCAACTGCGACCTACGGAGCCAGTGGATGAAAGAATTATTGTGGTCGGGGTACAAGAGTCTGATATTCGTTATTTGGGCAAATGGCCCGCGTCTGACCATGTACTAGCCAAAATTTTGCGTAAAATCCGCGATCAAAAGCCCAAAGTGATTGGCTTAGACATATATCGAGATATTCCTGTAGGCGATGGTTACGCCGAATTAGAGCAGATATTCAAAACCACTCCCAACTTGATCGGCATCGAAAAAAGTATTGGCGATCGCCTTAGTCCCGCCATCAACCCACCACCCGTTCTAAAAGCGTTAGGTCAAGTAGCGGCGAATGACATAATTATTGATCCTGACGGAAGATTGCGTCGTACCTTACTATATCCAATGCCTGATGGTAACGAAGGATTACCAAGTCTTGGGTTAGCGATCGCGCTTAGATATTTAAAAGAGCAAGGTATAGAACCGTCACCTTCAGAATCCAAATATTTGCAAATTGGCAAAACGATTTTTAGCCCCTTAGAAAGTACTGATGGTGGATATATTCATGTTGATGCTGGTGGGTATCAAGTTCTGATGAACTACCATGGCTCCTATCAAAAGTTTCGCCATATTTCCCTTGAAGATATTTTAGAAAATCGCATTGATCCACAACTAATGCGCGATCGCATTGTTCTGATTGGACCTCAAGCATCTAGTCTTAATGATGTTTTTTATACTCCTTATAGCAGTAATTTTATAACCTCGCCTGCTCAAATTTCGGGAGTAGAATTCCAAGCAAATATTGTTAAATTGATTTTGGGAGCAGTACTTGATAATCGACCACTATTTAGAGTCTGGTCAGATATTTGGGAAGAGCTATGGATTGCAGCTTGGGCGATCGCTGGAGCCGCAGTTATTTGGATATTTTCGACCAGACGCTTGATTTTCCTAACTGGTGCAGTGATCTCCTGTACAGGTTTGCTGACTGGTGGAAGCTATTTACTATTTTTGACTGGTTGGTGGATCCCAGTAGCACCTGCTTTGTTGGCTTATATCGGCTCGATGCTAGTGATGCAGAGCTATATGTATATTTCTCGACTGCGAGAACTAAATTCTGCACTTTTTGATTCCGTTGAACTACTTGCCCATGATGCCTCCCATGATGCCTTAACAGGCTTACCCAATCGCAATCTATTTATGGATCGGGTAGAACATGCGATCAAATATAGTAAGCGCCATTCTAATTATCTGTTTGCCATCTTTTTTATTGACTTAGATCGTTTCAAGATGATTAACGATAGTCTTGGTCATAGTGTCGGCGATATGTTTTTACAAGCGATCGCTGAACTTTTACAAGGTTGCTTACGCTCTATCGATACAGTTGCTAGGCTTGGCGGTGATGAATTTACAATTCTCGTTGATGATATTCAAAATGTTGCCGAAGCATTAGTAGTTGCTGATCGCATTCTCAACAAGTTTCTCTCTCCCGTAATCATCAAAGGTGAAGCAGTTTTTCCGAGTGCTAGTATTGGTATTGTGATTAGTAAAGCTGATTATGATAATTGTGCTGACTTGTTGAGGGATGCGGATATTGCCATGTACCGCGCCAAATCTCTGGGCAAAGGGCGTTATACACTCTTTGATCAAGAGATGTATGAACAGACTCTGAGATTAACTCAGTTAGAGAGTGAACTGCACTACGCCCTTGAGCATCAAGAGTTTGAGCTTTACTATCAGCCAATTGTTTCTCTAATCACTGATGAGTTATCAGGATTTGAAGCGCTCATCCGCTGGAGGAATCCCAAACGCGGTTTAATTTCTCCCATAGAGTTTATTCCCCTTGCAGAAGATACAGGATTAATTATTGCCGTCGGTGATTGGGTGTTAAAGGAAGCCTGTCAACAACTAAAGACTTGGCTACATAAATTTCCTGAAGCCGCAAATTTGAAGATGAGCATTAATTTAGCGATCCATCAAATTCGCGAACCTGATTTGTTGGATAAGCTCGATGTTATTTTGGCGGAAACTGGTATTGATGGTGGTTCTATCCGTTTAGAAATCACCGAAAGTACATTGATGGATCAAGGTGAGCAGACGATCAATAAACTGGCTCAATTGAGGGCGCGAAACATTCAACTAAGCATTGACGATTTTGGGCAGGGATATTCTTCCCTGAGCTATTTACATCGCTTCCCGATTAACATTCTCAAAATTGATCGCGCTTTTGTCGATCAAATGACTGATGGCAGCGAGAATATCGAAATTGTCCGCACGATTGTGATGTTGGCGCATACCTTGAATATGAGTGTTGTCGCTGAAGGGGTAGAGACAGAGCAGCAGGTGGAAATTTTAAAAAAATTAGGTTGCGAGTTTGGGCAAGGATACTTATTCTCGCGTCCTTTACCTGCGATCGCAGCCGAACAGGCGATCGCAAATAGTATTAAGGCGATCGCACTTTCCCCAACCAGCTAAGGCGGTGCTTTAGCTGGTTTGCTTATAGCCTAGTTTTAAGAAAATATTTTCTAGGGTTTCTTGAGTACGATGAAAATTAGAAATAGGAAGCCCTGCTTCAATTAAATATTTTAGTAAAGCCGCGCAGTCTTCGATCGTCCCTGCAAGCTTAACCTGCACCACAGAGACACCTGCGACAATTTCGACTTCCTGTACTAATTGCGATCGCTGCAAGGTTAATTGCAATTCTTTAACATCGCCTAAAGTTGAGATCAAAATCTGTTGTTGGTCTTGATTATTGCGATCGTAGAGTGCTTGCAGTTTTGAGCTTTCAACTAAATGCCCTAGCTCCATAATCCCAATCGAAGTGCAGATTTCGGCAAGATCGCTCAAGATATGCGATGAAATCAGAATCGTCATCCCTTGCTGTTGCAGAGATTTGATAATATTGCGAACCTGCACCCGCGCTAAAGGGTCAAGCCCTGATACAGGCTCGTCCAGCAATAACAAAGTGGGATTGTGAATGATGCTTCTTGCTAGGCTAAGGCGTTGTTTCATCCCTCGCGAGAGGGTGGCAATTAGTTCATTCTTTTTTTGTTCTAGCTCGACTAGCTCGATTACTTCATGCAATCTTTGCGATCGCTGTGGATCTCGCAAAAAGTATAGACGCGCAAAATAATCGAGATAATCCCAAACCGTCAGGTCATCATAAAGCGGAAAATCATCGGGTAAATAGCCCAATTGCCGCTTTAGTTCAGGATTGTTTTGACCACGCAAAAACCTCGCGCCATTAATATAAATTTCGCCAGCAGTTGGTTCCTCGGCAGCAGCGAGCATCCGAATTAATGTGGTTTTACCTGCACCATTTGGACCGATCAATCCATAGACTTCACCACGATCGATCTGCAAATCGAGATGATTGACCGCAACGTGATTGTCAAACTGTT
>JAYUSC010000375.1:0-1597 GCA_043755885.1 Pseudanabaena sp.
GAGGCGATCGCAAAACAGGATTTGCGATCGCATTATTTGCCATTAAGTCAACCAAGCGATCGCAAGGCGATGTTAGAGAAAGTTGTCGATGCGATGTGCGATGGTAAGGTGATTGGCTGGTTTCAGGGTCGAATGGAATTTGGGGCAAGAGCATTGGGCAATCGGTCTTTGGTTGCTGACCCGCGCCGCACTGATATGCGCGATATCATCAATCTAAAAATTAAGTTTCGTGAAAAATTTCGACCTTTTGCGCCGAGCATTCTAGAGGAAAAGGTTAGCGAATATTTTGAGACCGATGCACCTGCGCCGTTTATGGAAAAGGTTTTCAAGATCAAGGCTGAAATGCGATCGCAAATTCCAGCAGTAACTCATGTTGATGGGACGGGTCGCTTACAAAGTGTTAGCTATAAGACCAATCCACTATATTGGGACTTGATTAATACTTTTGCCCAGCGCACTGGTATCCCCATGATTTTAAATACATCATTGAACGAAAATGAGCCAGTAGTCCGAACTCCCGATGAAGCGATCGCCTGTTTCTTGCGTACTGGTATGGATGCGATCGTGCTTGGCTCATACTATGTCGAACGTCCGAAAGTGTAGTCACACTTTCGGGAATTGGTCTAATGACTACCTTAAGTGGCTGCGTTGTGAGGTTTGGGCGCAGCATTACCGTTTAATGATTGTGGTGATATGCGTAAATTGTGGCGGTAATGCTGCGCCCCTACGAGATTTTTGATGTTTTGCAACTTGAACACTTTGCCGTAAGCAATCAAAATTCGCTAATATAAGCTGATGCGTACTGACACCATCTTCTTTCAGTTATTTCAAACCTTTGACAGCTTGCTATTTGAGCTAGTGGGATTACCACCCGAAACAGCAGAAGGATATCGTTTTACTTCTGTTGAAATCAAAGAGAAAGCTTTTCGCTTGGGGCAAGTAGATAGAGAAAGGATGATAGAATTTATTGAGACAGTTTTGCTGTACAAGTTTCCCCAAATGAGTCGAGAGGAGGTTGAGGCTATGTTTACGTTAAGTGATCTCAAGAAAACAAGGGTATATCGGGATGCTCTCGAAGAGGGTGAACTGCGTGGCGAACTGCGTGGTGAACTGCGTGGTGAACTGCGTGGTAAACAAAGCGGTCAGGTTTTGGGAAGGCAGCAGGCGTTGAAACAGGTTGCGGTGAGGCTATTGACGCGGAAGTTTGGTAAGGTGACGCAGAAGGTGATCAAGCGGTTAGATAAGTTATCGGCGGAGCAGTTGGAGGAGTTAGCGGAGGCGGTGTTGGATTTTGAGAAGGTGGCGGATTTGGAGGCATGGTTGACAAGTCAAAAGTAAAAAGGCAAAAGTAAAAAATTTGTAGGGGTTCAGCATTTGCGCCACAATTTTAAAACTCCTCACAAAAAATCTCTGTACGCAAATGCTAAACCCTCTTCGCTCTCGTAGATAAATTGTGGCTACGTTATGGAGGGTGCAATCGCAATACCATCAAATAATCACAGTGATATGCATAAGCCGCTACAAGCGATTGATGGGTTGTTGTAATTTGTCTCTACCGCCGATCTGTAGGGGTTAAGCATTTGCGCCACCATTTTAA
>JAYUSC010000376.1:0-1596 GCA_043755885.1 Pseudanabaena sp.
TGCGGCTGGCTCTCAAAAAAATAATTTTTATAACTGACTAAAACTGGTTCTTGGAACCCTATGAGCTTATTTGTACTAGACTGAAAACTGCTCAATTGCCCTAAGTCCTTTAAGCTATGACCCTCACACCAACCTCTGAACCTAATCAACCCTTAGATGTCCTGATCATTGGTGCAGGAATCTCAGGATTAACGATCGCTCATGAACTTGCGATCGCAAAAAAATATCGGGTCTTGGTTGCCGAAGCGCAAGATCGTGTGGGCGGGTCAATCACCAGTGCCAAAAATGACGAAGGTTATCAATGGGAAGAGGGCCCAAATAGTTTTCAGCCTGCACCCGAACTATTGCGTCTCGCGGTACAAGTGGGACTCAAGGATGAATTGGTGCTAGCCGATGGCAAATTACCCCGTTTTGTTTTTCTGAATGGCAAGTTAAACGCCTTACCAATGAGTCCACCAACTGCGATCGCATCCAAAGTTTTGACTTGGGGCGGCAAGATTCGTCTGGCTTTGGGTGCGATCGGGTTTGCGCGTCCAGCTATGGCTGGCGAAGAATCTGTGGATCAGTTTTTTTCGCGCATATTGGGTCGGCAAGCTGTTGAAAGATTGGTTGCACCATTTATATCTGGTGTATACGCAGGTGACCCTAAGCGACTCAGTGCTAAGGCAGCCTTTTCTAAGATTGCGCGTCTGGAAACCTATGGTGGGTTACTTGCAGGTGCAATCTTATCGGGCAAAGAACGTAAAGCCCAAAAGCTCAATGATCCGAATCTTCCTAAAGTTAAAACTGGTGAGTTAGGTTCATTTCGAGAAGGAATTAAGATGTTGCCTGAAGCGATCGCAACTAAACTGCGGAAGCAAGGCACAGCCGTCAAACAACAATGGACTTTGCGATCGCTCGAAAAACAAGGCGATATTTATATTTCTAAGTTCGATACACCGACTGGCGAAGAAACAGTGCGAGCGCGATCGGTGGTGCTTACTACTCCAGCCTATGTCACCGCCAAACTACTGCAAGATTATCTGCCAGCCGCTAGCCAAGCCTTGAATGAGATTTTCTATCCCACCGTCGCCTGTGTGGTGCTTGCCTATCCTCAGAGCGAATTTGCCTATGACATGAAAGGCTTTGGCAATCTGATCCCCCGCACTCAAGGCGTGCGAACTTTAGGGACGATCTGGTCATCGAGCCTATTTGCGGGACGCGCCCCTGAAGGTTGGCAACTATTGTTAAACTTTATCGGCGGCACGCTCGATCCTGCTCTAGCCAAGCTTTCAGAACCAGAAATCATTGCCGCAGTGCATCAAGATCTCAAGCGCACAATTCTTCGACCTGACACCAAAGCCGAACCGAAGGCGATCGCAGTCCATGTATGGGATAAAGCGATTCCCCAATATGAAATTGGGCATTTAGAACGTCTTGCGATCGTCGAAACAGAATTACAAAAATCTCAAGGACTTTATATCAGCGCCAACTTTATTGGCGGTGTGGCTTTGGGTGACTGCATCAAGCGTAGTTTGCAAGAATCCCATAAAATTGACGCATTTTTAAAGTAAGTAGCTAGATAAAACCCCAAAAAAGTTGCGGCGGGCTACGCCC
>JAYUSC010000377.1:0-22353 GCA_043755885.1 Pseudanabaena sp.
TTACCAGTCCCAAGGAGGGGCTATATTTTTTATGACTGAAAATCAGTCTAGTGTGTTCCCAGAAAATTTGCAACAAATCAATCTTGATGAAATTGTTGACAAGTTTGCAGAGGCTACGAATCGTTTGCGCCAAGCCATCAATCACGATCCAAGCCTTTTGGTTGATGATGAGCCTGAAGTTTTGGAAATGCCTAAAGGTCAAAGTTTCGCAGAATTTCGTGAGGAGCTTAACCGCAAGCCTGAATATCAACTAATTCATATTGGTTCGGATTTGGCAAATGTGGCGGCTTTGCTGCACGTTGCTTACAAAAGCTCGGCTTTTGAGGATGAAGATTACCAAGAAGAAATCTTTAAAAAGTCGATCGGCTCTGGTGGCGATCAAGTGCTTATCGAAAAGATTTTGGGTTTGGTGTCTAAGTGCTACGAAAAGGTTGATTCGCTCCGTTCACAGTTGGAATCTGGTGAAGAATAATGGAACTTTCTGAAACCTACATCATGGGCTTAATCAAGTCCGAGCATCCATTTCCGATTGACTTTGACCTTGCTTGGCATTGGCTAGGCTATGCCCGTAAAGACAGTGCTAAGCGCTTGCTAGAGAAATGCACTCACGGTGTTGACTATCAGCACTATGAGTTAACTACTGAAGCTGGCGGCGGCTCTGTTAAGCACATGGTAAGGCTAACTATTGAATGCTTTAAGCATCTTGCCATGCAAGCAGGTACACCACGCGGCAAAGAAGTACGCAACTACTTCATCAAGTGTGAGCAGTTGCTAAAGGAAAGCCAAGCGATTCCTAATCGCAAAACCAAGGCAATTATTAAAGCAATGGACTTGGTGGATAAGGCGGCTAGGATTGAGGCGGCTGACAAGTTTCTGAATAATCACCCTGATTGTGCAGATATCTTGCGGATGATCCTTAAGGATTAGATAAATCCTAAATAAATTTAAAAGCCCAGAACTACCGTAGTTCTAGGCTTTTTTTGTGGCTATAATTGAACCTGATGCGTGGTAAAGCTTCCAGATGGATGAACTGCTGCCAAATAGTTTGAGAGATATCGCGGAAGCGATCGGGGTGGAGAAAGTGATGCTAATCATAGAAAAGCATCGCGGACAAAGATTGTGGATACCAAAGCAACCGACTCTTGATTGGAGTTTATTGCTGTTGCTTGGATATGAATCTGCGTACAAATTATCGGCGCTTTGCGGTGGTAGCCAGATCGAGATCCCTAATTGCCATTTTTTGGGGCTAAAGCAACGTAATCAAAATATTAGAAGCGATCGCAATATGCTCACGATTGGTGCGATCGCGGTGAAGTATAAAATTAGTCGCCGTCAAGTTCGTGCGATCGTGAATCAGCGCTAGATGCGCGTCTTTTGGCGGCTAGGATGCGCCGTTGTTCGTTTCGTTCGGTGCGATTTCGCTCTTCATATTTGCGATCGCATTTCAATTTAGTAGATTTTTTGCGGTGTGCTACGTCGTAGCAGGATTTGCAAAGTCCGTGAGCGTAGATCGGGCGATCTGTGTGAGGGCAAGCGCGAGGTTTTGCAGGTCTAGGCATAGGTTTGATGCTCCTTGGAAAAATATTTTGTCTGAGGGGTTGACAGAAGTATAGCATATACCGTATAGTAATTTACATGAGAGCAAAAAGGCATCACTACACCGCCCCGCAAGCCTCACTCGACACATTACAAAAAAAAATAAAGATGCTCACTAAAATTAATTGCTACTTTGCCCATGCGTGGGACAGCGAAACCCATCCAGATTTAGCCGATAAAAAATCAGCGATCGCAGCCGCTAAGAGCGCCGCCCCAACCGTAAAGAACTTTGAATATGATGGCAGCCAAGAGGATGGCTTTACTTTTTACTTCACAGAAATTGTTCAGGTTGAAGTGGAATGGCAAGAAGGCGATTGCATTTCGTATTTCGACGAGGTTCAAAATGCCAGACCATTAATCGCTGGCGGTGAAATGACTTCAGCAAAAAGAGCGAAATAGTTCTTATCTATAGGTTTTAGCCCCCTAAAAAAATATTTCAAAAAATGCTTGACAAATTATAACAGATACCGTATAGTAATTTACATGAGGCAAAGGGAAGCACTTCAAATCCCCTGACACCTCCGCCTTCGACACATTCTCTAAAACTGAACCATGAAAACTAAATCATTTTTCGCGATCGCAATCGAGCTATTCGTTACAGTTAGCCTCATTGCACTCCTCGGACTAATTCTCGCACTTGTGTATGCACTGCTCTCGTTTCTAAGCCCTGCCACACAAGCCGCAGCCCCTCAGATGAGCGAAACAATTACTCAGCCCCTGACCGCCACGAAACCAGAGCTAGCCCCTACAATCTACGCACTGCCTGAAGCGAAGGAATCACCAAAATTAGAGGCTGAGCCAATCACTGAAATCGTTACACCGAGTGAATTCGAGCCTGAGATTACCGACTACGCGAAAATGACTACCAGAGCGCTAAGACCTCTGGCAAGGGATCGAAAGATTCCCAAGTGGAACAAATTGAATAAAAAAGAGTTGATTGCCGCTCTAAGTGCATAGCCCGAAAGGGCGCTAGGGGCGGGGGAGAGCGCTCTCCCCCTGACCTCCTAGAGGCTGAAGTAATCGGCGACTAAGGCATTGATTTCTTCCACCGCATCGGGCAGTAAATCCCCGTCGTCGTCGGTAGGAAAAAAGGGGCGGGCGGGGATATTGCGGCGCGGTGCGCCGAATTGGTGGATGCTGCCTAGATCGTAATTACCCACTGGGCGGTTGGTTTTTAGGGTGGCGCTGTCGCTCGCGGACTCCACGGCGATACTATCCAAGAGCTGCCCTGATTGCTGGAGGATGCCATTACGCTTGGTGCGCTTGTCCTTGGCCTTACGCGCTGCGTATTTGGGGCTGAGGGCGGCGAATTTAGTGCCGTCGGGTGAGGTTTGGGTTTTGATGGCTCTTCGCGCCTCAGCGTCTAGGTAGGATGCGATCGCCTTCATCAATGGCGCTGTGGGGCGCTCCAAATTTGAGAAGATTGATCGCAACTGCTCGTCATTGAGCGAAAATTCGGCTTCCATTAGAAAATTATCCCGTTTTCGCCATTGTTTGAGGGGAGTTTCTTTGGCATCCCCATTTCACCTTCGATCTCAAATTTTATGCCAGCCTCACGGAGACTAGAGGCAAGCTCAAAGCCAGATGCGCCACAGCCGATGAAATGCCCATAAGCGCCTCTCAGCCGTGCCACCTCATCCCGCAATTCTTGGGCACGATCTCCCGAAAAAACGAGCCTTTCATATTCGTTGCCATCGGGCGCATCTAAAGAAATGTTGCCAAGCTTGGTTTTGAAGACGATCATTTGGGTTCCTTGGAGTGCATTATTCCAAGTATATATTTGAAATGCTCAGGATCTTTAGCGTATAAATCTGCCATTAATTGAGGCTTAGAAAATGTCTCGAAGCCCATAGAAACAACCTCTGTAGTCTGATCACCTTTCTCGTGCAGGTAAACCTTGCCCGTATAAGGATCTGCAAATTTATCAGGATAAGCCGCCTCATCTGGAGCGTAATTCTTTTTCGCGATGTGATCGAGCGGCATGATCGAATCAGTCGCCCTAGATCGTACTAATTCACGGGAAGCCAAAGAAATATCTGGGCGATTCCATTCATAGAAGTGGGAGACTTCGTGCCATAGATTCGGCACTCCGTAAGGATCGTCGATATCTAAGGCTACACCGCCAGTCGTGAAATTGGCATAGGCACGAACTTTGGAATGCAAAATCTCGTCAATTGGAATCTCCTTGCCGATAGTCCTGTAGATTTTTGCGAGCTCATCGCGAATAAGTTTTTCTTGCGCTGGATCGGCGATTACGACCACTTTGGCGACGGCCTTTTTGGCTTCATGACTAGAAAGCGGCGACTCATCAATTAGGCGCTTGCGGATTAATTCAGCGCCATTGATTCCATCTGAATCAAGCACTTTTAGCTCATTTTTGAATTTTGTCTCAGCCGATCGCACAAATTCTTGATGACTAGTTTTGATAGGGAATTTTTCGCCCAATAAATTCACTAATGCGTTGCGAACCTCTTTCGTGATCTTGCTCTTGTCGCCCTCGACAATATCGGTATTCATATTCAGAATTTCATTTTGAATTTTCATGCGATTGGTCGCATCGACAGTTTCGATATAGTCTTTGGCTGCCTGAGAAAGCTTTTGGGGTGTTGCTTTCGGCTCGGATTTTGCTAACTTTTTGGATTCGACTGGCGCATCACCCTGCCCCGCTTCTTGCCTCAATTGCTCCAGCTTGGCAAGCATCTGCTTAGTTGGCTTGCTGATCTGCTCAATATTCGCCTTGTATTTTTCGTATCGGGCTGCGGCATCACCCTGAGAAGAAAAAGCCACAAAAGAATTTGCGATCGCACTATCAATCCGCTTACCCCATGAGCTAGGCAAGCGCTCCTTAATCCTTTCGAGATTGGCTTGCCTCTGCTCTGCATTACTTGAAGGTGCTGCATTAAAGCCATCGTCAGGCTTGATAATTGCTTGCTTAGTCTGCCCATTGCCATCGACATAGGGCAAAGTATCACCAAGGGCTATTTGCTCGGTTTCTAGCCCCTTCTTGTCAAGCTGACGTTGCGAGAGCGCGATCATGGAGCATCCGCAATTAAAGCCATTGGGCGGATAAATGCTGCTTACGATTGGATCGTCTTTGCGAAAGACTTTGCCATCTAGGGCGACGTGAGCGGGGCGGGGTGCGCGTGAATCTGAGTGCAGATATTGCAAATAGGGCTGCAACTTCATCACATCAGGATCGAATTGCTGATCGTGCCGACCTGCGGCGTAGGATTGGCGCAAATTTTGCGAGAGGATTAGCCGCGCTCTCCAGTCTGCGCCGCCTTTGAGATTCCACCCGTACTGCTCAGAGAAATTGGCAATCTGCGCCGCAAATTCGGGGCTGTCGTAGGGGACACCGCTTTGAATGGCGCGAGTTAACGATTTTTGCAGATCTGAAACCAGAGTTGCATCAACTGCGCCTGCACTCCAAAATGCGGCATTGGCTTCGGAATCTTTGTAGTCATTCCACCGCTCAGATGGCAAAGCGATCCTATTCTCAAGGTAGGAAATTGCTTCATCAAATGGCGCGGATTTAAAATCAATTGACATCCTCTTCAGCCTCCGCGATACCTGCTAGATAAGCCGTGCGATCGGCAAGTGCAAAATCCTTAGCTAACTTTTGTCGGCTTCGCTCCATGCCCTCAAAGATTCCTGCAATTCGTTCCTGGAACTCTGCAAAATCTGTACTTTCTATTCTTGCGATTTCGATCCTTTCTTGCCACTTGGCGAGATGCTCTGCATATGCATTTTCAAGCTCAGGATTAGACGTGATTTGCTCTACCGTGTCAGGCTTGTTGGGCTTTTCAAAGAAATCATAGATCTCACCACTACGGATCTCTGAAAATTGAGCGTTAGGGGCGTTGTTTTGGTTTTGACCTTGTGTTGGTATCTGCGGAGGTGGTGTTGCGTCCTGTGGCGCTAAAACTTGGGGCGGTGGTGAATTTCTGATCGGCGCGACAATTGCCTCGGCTGCTTCACTCGTTACTCCCATCGTATTCACCATGATTTCCTTGAGCGATTCGGCGTTCATTTGTCCAAGGCTGGCGGCGGTAATCATTTGGGTGAGGGCTTGGAGTTGTGCGCCATTGAGTAGGGTTTGGTTGGCGATGTATTCGTACCCATCACCATAGATTTTGCCGATGAGATCGGGAGTTGGCTTTACACCTAGATCGAATAGCTTTTTATCGCGATCTATACGGCTGTTGATGTCTTCCTCATCAGAGGTCTTGTAGGCGCAGATGGGAGTTTGAGCATCTGGGGAATTGTATGCAGTTAGTGGCATTGCAACATATCGCGTGAAGCTTTGGGAAAACATATCGCCATCGCTAGCCACCACGTCATCGGCTACATTCTCATGGCTCTCGGCTGTGCCTGCCCATGCGCCGTTGTCAGTGGTTCCTGATTGGCTGAGGATTACTTTGGCGATCGCAGCATCACAGCGATCGTACAGTCCTTGAAAGTCGCCAGTTCCACTCCCTGCGGCTTCGATGATTTCGGTTACTAAGCCTGTGGCATGGGCGGATGGTTTCCCTGCTTTGAGTGCTATGGCAAGTTGCAAGGCTAGCTTTTTCTCCTCATCGCTTGCACCGACAGGGTATTCAACTCTGGCATTTCTGGCGCTGAAATTATCGAGGAAATTTAGCCAATGGCGCATATTGCCGCGCTTGAAGATGGTCAGCCAATAGAGGCAATGAGCAAGCCCTAAGCCGTATGGATCATCATCGTTATCATTGCCGAAAGTCATGTGCCAAACCCTTGAGGGATGAAGCAATTCGCCTTCATATTGATTATTTATCGTGATGAGCCTGACCTGCATATCGGTATCAAATCGGAAGCGGCGACGATTACGAACTCTGATGCCTCCTTTTTGCAGATCTAGGGTGATTGTATTCCCTTCACGGATTAGCAACTTTTCAGCGACTGAGTAGCCATAGTGGACACCGTAGAGCATTCTCTCGGTGATGGTATCCATTGGCATATTGGCGCAAAGCTCACGCAACCAATCGGCGGCTTTGCGATCTGCTCTTGATTGGCTGGCTGGTGTGACTTCCCATTGGCATTTGGTGAGCTTACGGAATCTTTGCTGATAGCAGCTTGCAACCTGTGCATCTTCGCGTACTTTCTCGTAGATTTTGAGGGCTTCTATGCCATAGCCGCCTTTGAGGTTAAGGGTTTCGTCTTGAGGGACTAGCAGGGGTAAACTAAAGGCGCGAGTAATATCTCTTTCTGCGGAAATGTTAGCAACTTCGCCGCTTAGTTGAGGGCGCTTTTCTTTGGTGGTGAGTTCTTGCATTGATTAAAATCCTCCTAAGTTGTAATTGCCAAAATCAGAAATTGCTTCAATGGCTTGCGGCTCTTGAGAGATGGC
The DNA here is from genome assembly GCA_043755885.1 of Pseudanabaena sp. Taxonomy (GTDB): domain Bacteria; phylum Cyanobacteriota; class Cyanobacteriia; order Pseudanabaenales; family Pseudanabaenaceae; genus Pseudanabaena. The sequence continues at coordinate 6,965 of JAYUSC010000377.1, forward strand.
AAATTCCATCGGTACAAAGCCCTGATCGGCGGCATGAATGGCTAGGGCAAGCGCCCAAAAGTAATCGCCGTGACCTGTACTCTCTGAGCGCTCGGCATCAAAGCGAGAGTTGCCTGATGCGGTGATGGTCTTTTTGATGCTGTGCAGTGAATCTCGGATATCTGGTTCTGAGGGGATGCGAACTAGGCGATCTTCAAATTTCTGCTTAGTCAGCACGGCTAAATCTTGTTTTACGTTGGTGCTGAAGATTACGCCTTCTACTCGGTATTCGCCGTAAGTGTCTTGCAATTGCTCGGTGATCACTTCACCCATGCCAGTTTGATCTATGCAGATTCTTTGGGGCTTGTGGGCTTTAATGAGGCGATCTAGCTCAGCGCGTTGGGCTGCAAAAGTGTCTTTGTGCATCCTGATAATTTCGGAGGTGTAGAAGACATCACCGATCTTTTTGATTACCCAAATGATTGACAAATCTCGTCTACGGGCAATATCCCAGCCGATGTATGTGGGTGCGCGATCGCCTTCAATTTCTAAATCTGATTCACAGGTGGAAATTAGCTCGTAACTGAGCCATGCAGAGGCTTCATCTAACCATCGCAATTCGTATTCTTGCGCCCAACCATCTTCATCGGCTAAGGCTTTGCGCTCAAATTCAGTATTGAACGGTAAACCTTGCTCAACGGCTTCGTAGATATCGGTTTTGTGGACACTCCATACCTGATCTTCGTTGTCTTCGACAATGCGATAAAATCTGCCGCCTTTGTGCTTGCCTGTGCTGCTGATAATCATACGGCGTGTACCGCGTAACACTGGAAAAGCGGCTCTCCATAGCTCTTCTTGGGTGGCTACTGGCAAAATGTCGAACTCATCCAAATAGACATTGGATGTGTAACCCCGAATTACGTCTGGAACTGGTGGCAGGGATAGGATTCTTGAGCCTTGAGGGAGGGTGATTTCGCGTCCTTTGACGGTTTTTTGGAGATTTTCTGACCATAGATCGATCTCGGTGATTTCACTTGCCGCCATTGAGTAAGCTTTGCAGTGGCGTTTTGCTTCAGCGAGATTTTCTAGGGCTTGCCTGTCCCCACGGGAGATCATGATCCATTGGGTGCGTCCTCCCTTTGCCTCGGTTTCGTGGCAATTATCAACAATCTCTAAGGTGGTGGTGAAGGTTTTGCGACAGCCACGCGCCCAAAAAAGCGCCTTGAATCTTGAGCGATCTAAGAAGCTTTTTTGTTGATATGGGAGGAGTGCGATCGCGGACTTGGACATTAGCTGACAATCCCGTAAATTTCTTCGCGAATTACTCTGAGAGTTTCTTGGTCGATGCCTGTGCGAGGGGCGATTTCGGCAAACTTGGCTTCGAGTTTGGAGCGTACTTCTTCGCGATATTTCTTAACGCCTGTGGACGCTCTCACGATTTGCGCGATCGCATTAGAAATACTAGCCAAATCCTTTGCTGAAACTTCATCTTGCTCAAGCTCCATGAGCTTTTGAAATAGTCTTTCCTGAGCCAATCTGAGGATTGCTTCGTTGACGTTGCCAGATTCATCTGGACAAGCATTCGCGATCGCCTCTGCCATTTTGGTACTGAGGGCAATCCGATCCAGTAAGGGCTGCAATTTACCCTTGGAATAGCGCCCTAATGCAGAGCGTGAGATTTTGATTTCTAGATCGCGATTTGTCAACAGATTGTTGACAAAATCCAAAATTTCATCAAGCTGCGAGAAATGGCGGGAGACTAGCTCCCGATCTACTTGCTGCTTGATATCATCTGGCAATAGCTCTATGGTGCTAGGCATTGGGAATCATGTGCTGTGGTGGTCTTGCGATGGAATTAGGACAAGATATGTTGTAATCAATCAGATCTCGCCCTAGAGGAGTGATTTTGCACCAATAGAGGTTTTCAATTTGTTTTATGGTGCAATATCCTCGATCTTGCAAGTCTGTGAGCAAATCATTTAGGTACAGTTCGCCATAATTGCTATCGTTTCTTGCTTTTAAAAAAAGCAAAATAGACCTTTGCCCTACTCCCATCGCACCGCCTGAATAGATGAAGGAGATAATGTCCCATCTATCAATTTTTTTCTGAAATAGAAGATCTGGTTGCATCTTTTTGGATAATTAGATTTTTTAGGTTTGAAAGTTGGATCGAAACATCTGACATATATCGAGCTAAATCGGCGTAAGAGCTTTTAAGGATCGTATTTTCGCGAATAAAATCTTCGCGATTTACTTGATTATGCTCAATATCCTCAATTCGCTTTTTAAAGGTTTCGCTAGTTACATCAGCTTGCCGTTTTATTTCTTCTAATCTTGCGATCGTTTGCCCGATTGTTTTGATAATTTCAAGCTTGAAATTATCAAAACTATCAATCTGAGCTTGAATCGAATCGCGCATCATCTTGCGGATAAGTGCTAGAAAAAGTAAAGCGCCAATCACCCCAAGTAACAGGATGTTTTCGGCGGTGAAGCTAGCAAGATCAGTTGGTTGCAGCGAGAGCATTGCTAATCCTCCTCTCAATCTGTTCCTCAATTTTGTTTACGGTTTTAGACACGTCACCAAGCCCGCTAATAAAGTTTTTATTTGATGTCTCGCATTCCTTAATCAAGGTTTCACACTTCCAATCCAGAGCCTTTACATTTTCACCAAGATCCGCAATCGCTGCGGTCGATTGCCTAAATAAAGAATTGAATTCCCTGTAATTATCGGCGATGCGATCTAAAGATTCTTTAATCCCCTCATACCTTGCCTCAGCAGCATTTGCACTAATCGCAGAAAGCTGGCTGACCAGATTGGCATTAGCCGTGTAGGACTTAGATTGCAACTCAATCGAAGCATCGGCGGTTCTTTGAAATACTTCGGTAAGTGTTCCTAGCGCTTTCTGCTCTTGATTGATTTCGGCTTCGTTTTTTGCGGTTTGGGCTTCGATTTGGTTTGCGGCTTTCTTTTCCCAAATTTTGAGAAAAACTTGCACAGTACCCCAAAAAATTAAGCCAACGCCACCCAAGCCCCCAATTGCACTGGGATCGATTGTAATTCCATTGCTCTGTTGGGGCGGCGGTGCATTTACTTGAGCGATTAAAGTATGAGCATTCAAGTGAAGATTCCAAAAGATAATTAGATTATTAAATACCCTTGCAACGATTGTCTACAGGGGATCTCCTGCCACTGTACGATAGTTTAAAAAGAGATTTTAATAAACGGATTATCGAATATTTGCAGCCATGATCGAAATCTTTAAAGCTGGCAATCATAAGGGGCGAGAATACTCCGATCAGGTTGTCAGAGAAATCGCAGAAACCTACGACAGACGCAGACATGAAGCGCCTTTCTTGGTTAATCATGACGAAACTCAACCCAATCAGGGGCTTGTCAAGGCTGTCATTGCTCTCGGCGATCGCCTTTTTGCCATCCCTCACAAGGTAGTTACAGAATTTGCCGAATCGGTGAATTCTGGGCGCTTACCAAGAATGAGCGTAAGGCTTTACCACCCTGAAGATCCGCTTAATCCCGTTAAGGGTAAGTGGGGATTGCGTCATGTGGCGGCTGTGCAGATTCCTGCGGTAAAAGGCATGGATGAGCCTACTTTCTCTGAAGATGCCGATCTTTTGGAATGTTTTTCTGAGCCAATTGATTCCAAGTTTGAAGATCCTAAATCCTTTAAATCTTTGGAGTTTATGGATTGGGACGACATGGCTCAAGCCGAACAATGGCAAAGGATGCGCGATTGGTTTATTTCTAAATTCAATTTGGAGACCGCCGATCAAGTAATTCCTATTCAGTTCATTGATTCCCTCAAGATTTCGGCGGCTCAGGATGACATGGTATATGCGCCTAAACCTGAAATGCCAATGGACTATAGCGAAGGTAAAACAGTGGATTTTGCAGAGAAAGAAGCGGCTCTAGCTTTGCGTGAGGCGGATATTGCCAAGCGTGAAGAGGAATTGACTAAGACTGAATTTTCGGAATACTGCGATCGCCTAATTGGTGATGGCAAAGTATTTCCCCATGAGAAGCCCAAGATTGTGGCGACTTTGGTAAAGCTTGCTAAGTCCCAAGATGTGATTGAGTTTTCTGAAGGTGGCGAAGATAAATCTGAAAGCCTTTTGGATACTTACAAAGCATCCCTTGAGGCAAGGATTAAGCGGGTTGATTTTGCAGAGATTCCCAAGGGGATTGATCCTGTAAATGTCAACAATGGTGATGAAATCGGTGCTAAGGCGATTGAGTTTATGGAAGCTCAAAAGGCTAAAGGTAAAACGGTTTCACCGATTGATGCAGTTAATTTTGTATTAGGCAAATAAATGGAATTAAATCGCGGCTTAGTAAAACAATTTAGGGCAGGGGCGACGATTGCCCCCTATCGAATTGTGATGTTTAGTGCGGAAGATACGGTGATTCAAGCGACGGCACCGACTGATATGTCGATCGGAATTGCCTCTAACGTCGGCTATGACAGCACCGTAACAGCAATTAGCAACAATCGCTACCCACAAGCTTTGATTGATATTCAGCTTGATGGCGGCGCTCTGGTGACTTTTGGCGGCACGATTACACGCGGGCAATTGCTGACCAGTGATAGCACTGGAAGAGCAGTTGCGGCGGCTCCTGGGGCTGGTGTGAATAATCGCATCATCGGTATTGCGATGGATTCTGGTGTCGTTGGCGATATTGGCTCTGTGCTGGTTCGCGGCGCAAGCCTTCAAGGTTAATAGGTGAAAAATGTCAACTGCTACTCCATTCCCAATTAATGCCCAACTTACGGGCATTGCGATCGCTTACAAAAACGATCAATCTAAGTACATTTATAGTCGCGTGTTGCCCACTGTACCTGTGGCAAGTCGTGAGTTTGAGTGGCTTGAATACAATACGGCTGAAAATTATCGAATTCCTGAGACTCTGGTTGGTCGTATTTCGCGCCCTAACCAAGTCGAATTTAGCGGCACTCGTAAGGGTGACAGCGTAATTGATTACGCCCTTGATAGCCCTGTGCCTAATAGCGATATTGAGGCGGCGATCGCTGGCTATGATCCATTGCAAAGAGCCGCTTTGCAAGTTGCGGATTTGGTGATGCTAGATCGTGAAAAGCGCTGTGCTGACTTAGTTTTCGCATTGAATACTTATGATGCAAGTGTTCGCGCAACTTTGAGCGGTACTTTCCAGTGGAGTGATTACACGAACTCCGATCCGATTACGGCTATCAATGCCGCTTTAGATATCCCTTTGGTGCGCCCTAATATTTGGGTAATCGGTCGGGCGGCTTGGACGATCCTTAGGAGCCATCCGAAGGTGATCAATGCTTTGCGTGGCTATGAAGGAACTTCGATCAGCAATGGCAACTTTGGCATGGTAGCGGCTGCGGATCTGGCTGCTTATTTTGAGCTTGAAGAGCTAATCATTGGTGATTCTCGCTCAAATACTGCAAGGCTTGGGCAGACTGGCAGCTATAGCCGTCTTTGGGGTAAAAACTCTGCGTTCCTGGTTCGCAATAATTTCGCTAGCCTAACCTCTGGCGGTGTTACTTTTGGCATGACGGCTCAGTTTGGCAATTCCATTGCTGGCACGATTCCCGATCCTAATATTGGGATGAAAGGCGGCGTTTTTGTCCGTGTTGGCGAGTCGGTGAAGGAAGTTATTGCTTCTAATCTGGCTGGCTATTTCTTCCAGAATTGTGTCGCTTAGGAAAAATTATGAAAGCAATTGTAAAAAGCCCCTTGCACCATGACGGCAGAATTTATGCGATCGGCTCCGAGGTCGATCTCACTGATGAGCAAGCCACCTCTCTCGCGAATTTAGGTGTTGTTGAAATCATGCCTACAGTTCTTCAACTTTTGTCCACAATTGTGGAAATCGAAAATGAAGCAGTATCAAGTACAGAGGCGACGGAAATTGCGATCGCGCAGGCGGAAGAAACGACTGAGATTGCAAAAACAACTAGCAAAAAAAGAGGAGCATCTTTTGAATAAAAGTCAGTTAGTCGATACGATTGCTGAGCAGGTCACGGCTCCAATTACAAAGAAGCAAATCGAAACCATTGTGTCAGCTACTTGTGATGTAATTGCCAATGCTGTTGCTTTTGGAGACAAGGTGACTTTGGTTGGGTTTGGATCCTGGGAAGTACGCGATCGCGCTGAACGCGAAGGACGCAATCCTGTTACTGGCGAAAAGCTGATTATCCCTGCTACTAAGGTTCCTGTCTTTAGTGCTGGCAAGCAATTTAAGGATTTAGTGAAGGCAAACTAAATGGCAACTTACGCAACAGAGCAAGATTTTAAAGATGCATTTGAAGAGCGTGAAATTATCATGCTTACAAACCTCAATGCACCGACAGCGACAGCGATTAACACCGTCAAACTGATTCAGTGCCAAGAGGATGCTTACGCATTGATCAACAGTATGATTTCCACTTGCTCAACTGTTGCGGCGCAGATGCCATTTACTTTGGTTCCTCCTTTGCTTCGCTCTTATGAAATGGATATTGTTCGGTACAAACTGGATAATCTTCAACCTCGTGAGGATGTGCGAAAGCGTTATGACGATGCGATCAAGCAATTGCTGCTTATTGGTCAGTGCAGGATGAGTCTTGGCTTGTCGGGCGCTGATCCTGCGGCGGCGATCTTGACTAGCAGATTGGATGGTCAGATTGGCTCTACAAATACTTATTTTGGAGATTGCACATTAAATGGCTACTAATCTGCAATTGCTTGAAGATGATTTGATTGCTAGGGTTGCGCCTACTTGTGCCGCTAATAGTGTGAGTGTTGCCAAGCTCAATGCCTATGAGCTTGGACAGCCTATGCAGTCTGGTCAATCGTTCATCAATTACAGTGGCGTTTCTCCCTCTGAGGTTTTGTCATTTCAGGGGCAAGTAGTTAGCACTTTTCGATTTGATTTTGTGGTTCGTTATGCGAATCTCAGCACTCACGATCAGGCTTATCCATTGCTGGGTGCAGTGAAAGATCGGTTTAGGGATTACAAGCCATTGGGGCGACTTTGCCTAAAGCCGATGCGATTGCTACGCGAGAAGCCACCAACTATCCCTCAGATGTTGGATGGCTTTTGGATTTATATCCAAGAATACGAATTTGATTTATTAGAGGTTTAAAAAATGGGCGTTCTCAATGCTCCACAGGTTCGATCTCATGTGCCGCTTTTAGGTAGAGATACAGGCGTTCAGCTTGCACTTTTGCCCAAGGGGATACGAATTGCTCCTGTCGATCAAATTTTATATGTTGGCGGCTATCTAGCACCTTTTACAGTTACTACCGTGACAGCGACTAGTAGCTATATCGCAGTTGTAGCAGGGGTTTCTCATACTGTTGTGGCTGGGGCGACTGATACTCAGAAATCGGTTGCTTATAAATTAATCGATCTGATTAATGCGGGTAGTACGGGCGCGATCGCTCAGAATCCTCGCAATACTTCAGGTTCCATCTGGGTATTTGATATTTATAGACCGCTAACAACTTTTACTCTTGCTGCGACAGGCACAACTACCCCTGCGGATGTGACGGCTGGGGCGGTGGCTGGTAATGCGACGGCGATCGCTAAGGGTGCAGTTAGCATCTCGGTATTAGGATCGCTTCGTGGTGATATCCAAAAGGATCAGTATCTGCAAGCCCTCGACAATAATGGGATCGAATATTTGATTCGCCTCGCGGCAACGGCAATAGCGGGAGCTACTTCCCTTAGTGTGGTTGCCCTTGATGAAGCGATTCCTGCTGGTTCGCAAATCGGCTTTCCTGTGGAATTCTTTGATCGCACCGATGCTGACACAAATCAAAAGATTGATAGCAGCGATTTCCTGACCTTCAATACGGCTGGTAACAGTGATGCGGTTGCTACCAAAATCACGACTGAAGGCAAGTTGGGCGGTATCTTTTATGAGCGTTGCCCTTCGTACAATACGGCGGTTGTCGCTTCGGCTGGTGGGAGTGAAGTTTACCTGCGAATCATTGATCCTTTGTATCGCACTGGCTGGAGCCAACGCACGATTGAAGGCCCAGCCTTGATTCAGTCTCAGGATAAATCTCGCAAGTCAGACGGCTTTATCACAAATGATATGAGCTATCGCTTTCTCGGTGCGCCAATTGAGAAGGCGGCGACTCCGCTTTATTAATCATGAAATTTCGGGCGCTATTGGCTAAGGGTGTGTGGTTGGGTGCTGTCGCCATTGAGGGGGACAGCATCTCCATAGGTGCTTTAGTCCTCAAAGAGCGCAAAGGATTGGTAAACGTCAAAGATGTAGATAGCGATCGCACGATTGCGATCGATTTATCCCAAATAGAAATTGGTACTTCCTACAAAGTAATTTTAAAAAATAATGCTCCCATTTGATTTGCGGATATCCGAAAAAGCTTATCCTAGCTTGCTGATTGGGGCTATTGAAATCCCTGCTTATGGCAGCGTGACCCCAAATGAAAATATTGCTTACAACGAGATTGTCAAATCCGATAGTGAGCCAATCCTTTTTCAATTTGATGTGATTTGCCTATTTATGGTTTCGCGATGCGGATACGATCGCGCCTCCGCAAAACTTGAGCTGGGAGATATTCCTATCCACATCTTTGAAGCCGCTTTTGAGTGGGTGAAGCAAGAATTTAGCCAGTGGAAATCTTTTGATGTTGATGCCGAAAAAAAGATCCAAAGCCAGATTGGGGAGCAATCTTTTGGCGACTCCAACTCGGATATCCAAATTGCGATCGCTTCAGCGCCCGAAACTTTGGAAGCTGCCCCATCCACCTAATCGAGCAAGCGCTGATTGCTCTTGAAAAGTTTGATCGCGATCGCAGTGCTTACGTCACCGCCACAATTGCCAATTTTGCCGTTGTACATTCTCGATTTAATGAGAATAAAGATTTGCAGAGTGCTGATTTCGATGTGGTGGTGAGGCTCAATGATTTTGAGAGGGCGAGAGACACAATGGATCGCCGTCAAGCGCAGGTGATTTTGGGATTATGCAATGAGGCAAAAATCCCTAGCTGGGCGCTCCGTGAATTGGATTTAGAATTAATTAGGCTAGCGGCAAAATGACCACACTGACGGATTTGCAGAATAAAATTAATGCTCTGTATGGCTATACGCCATCACAGAGTTACTTGCTGCAAAATCCTCATTTGGTGGAGATTTCGCTGTATGCGATCGCAGCGAATGTGAGTAGCCTGAGTGCGATCACAACTGCCTACAATAGCCTGATGGGTCCAAGCTTTGCTAATAGTGATTTGATTGCTCAACCTGAAAAAACTGTAAATGGGATTTTAGCGATCGCTTCAAATACCACCAGCCTAAGCGCTCTAGCAACTGCCTACAATACCTTGATGGGGACTGCATTTGATTCATTTACAATCAAATCTCGCCCTGATCTGATTAGGCTTAGATTAGTTGCTGGATGGGCAGGGGTAACTTCGCTATCGGCAATTATTAGCAAAATCAATTCTTTGATGGGCTGGTCGCCAACCACTGCACAGCTTTTAGCTGATTATGGGCTAATGATTTTTGGCATCAATGCCATAAGGGCTAATGCAAGTAATCTGAGTGCGATCGCAACTGCCTACAATACCTTGATGGGGACTGCATTTGATTCTTCTACAATCAAGGAGCGCCCCGATCTATTAGCTTTCGCTGTATTCTCTTTGGATTCAGTACCTATTGGAATGCCCACGCTTCTAATTAGCGCCGTTCAAAGTGTTGATGTGCTCGAATTTGTAAGCTTTCCCTTTACTCCTTCGCCAAATTCTCTATTAATCGCTTTTTTGGGTTTGCAAGCTTCGATTGAGAATATAGAGATTACGGCGCTTACAGCCACGGGGGGAGGGCTTAATTGGTCGGAAGCCGCGATTGGTATAGCGCCAAGCCAAAATGGTAGTTGGGCTGTAATGAGCGGCATTTTTACTGCCATTTCCCCAGCCAATCCAAGCCTCATGCAGCTTACAGCCAATGCTGTGGGATCAGCAAGCCGAGCTAATCAAATATCTGATTACTCCATAATTGTTGTTGAAATCCCAATTGGATATGCCGTTTCTCCAATTGGGGTAAGCAATTCATTTGTATCGAGTAATGCTGAAGCGGGAATTATTTCGATCCCACTTCCCGTAACATCTCAATCCACCAGCTTGGTTTTTGGCTATTTAAATATGGAATGGGCTAGCTCGCCCGTAACTGAAGGGGCTGGGTGGATTGAGCTATCAGATTCCAATTCTAACAATGATGGCCATCATCAGCTCCAATACAAGGGAGGCGCTTTAAATAGCGTGGATTGGGTAAATTGCCCGATATCCGGATCATCTGGTGTCGTTGCGATCGGATTAGAAATTAAAGGATAATTATGGCTAAGGATTTAGAGGTTAAGGTAAAGCTAAATACTGGCGATTTCCAAAAGGGAATCGAGCAGAATCGTGCGGCGATTAAATCCCTAGATAAGGAAAAAGCGATTATTTTAATCGATCTGAAGAAGGAGAAGCTTCAAGAAGATTTCAATAATATCAAGACGAATCTCAAAGATCTAAGCTCGAAGCCAGCTACCGCGCAAATCCTTTTGGAGAAGGAAAAAGCGCTCAATGATCTTGCGCAAATCAAGACTCAATTAAAGGGGCTTGATAAGGTCAAAATTGATATTGAAGTGCCCAAAAATACTGCCCTTGAATTGCGTGCGATCGGCGAGAGCTTTAGTGCAATTTCAGGAGTTTTGACACAGCTCAAAGATGACGCTGTGAATAGCTTCAAGGAGTTTGATGCGGCGAGAGTAAAACTCTCCACAATTGGGGAGTCTGGCAAGGCTTTAGGCAATGATTTGAGGGGATTATCCTCGGAATTAAAATTTCAAGTTAGCGCGGCGGAATTAGCCACGGGCGGATATACAGCCCTATCAGGCGGATTTACAAAAACGGGTGAAGCTGCCCAAGTCCTAAAAGCTGCCACGGTGGGGGCTGTTGGCGGATTCTCAAATACGGATACAGTCACCAAAGCCCTTGTCTCCACCTTAAATGCTTACGGGCTAAGCGCCGATCAGGCTTCGGCAACAGTGGATAAATTTTCAAGCGTTCAGCAAAACGGAATTATCACGATTGATGAATATGCGGGGCAGATCGCTCAAGTCGCCCCGCTAGCCGCTCAGGCTGGAATTAGCCTTGATGAGCTTAATGGGTTTATCGCGACGGCGACGGCAAGTGGCGTACCTGTTTCGCAAACTTTTTCGGGGCTAAGACAGGCGATCGCATCAACATTGAAGCCAAGTGCCGAAGCTTCAAAGCTTGCCGCAGAATTGGGAATTGAGTTTGATGCTCAAGCCCTTAAGACTCAAGGTCTATCGGGCATTCTCGGCAAGCTCGGCGCGAGTGGAAATGATTCCGCCGAAAACCTAGTGAAGCTATTCGGCTCGGTTGAGGCTGTTTCTGCGATCGCGCCTTCCGCAGGCAAGGGTTTTGAGAAACTACAAGCGAATATCGCAGCATCGGCAAATAGCGCAGGTACAGCCGCGAAAAACTTTGATACGGTATCAAACTCCGTTGGCGGACGCGCTAAGGCATTACAGAACGAATTAAATGAATCTCTATCACAATTTGGAGAGAAGATCCTTGCGGTTACAAATCCAGTTGTGGCAGGAACTACTGCAATTGTTCGGGCTTTTAATGCTTTGCCTGGTCCTGTGCAAGCTGCGATCGCGGTTTTTGTTGGTGGAGGTGCAGCAGTTGCCGCATTTGGGGCAGCAGTGGCGACAATTGGTGCGATCGCAGGGCCAACACTGGCAGGGCTAACCTTACTTTCTGGGGGATTAGCAACTCTCAACACTTTTCTCACTGCAAATATTTCCTTATCTGGATTAGCATCGGCTGGCAAACTTGCCCTTGGCACAGCATCGGCGGTGGCAGCAGGGCAAATCAATCTTGCTGCGATCGCGACTAATGGCTTGAGCGTTGCGAAAGGCATTTTTACTGCCACTGTTGCACCTGCGATCGCCGCAGTTGCCATCCTTGCCGCAGGACTCGCCGCAATCAATTTCATCCGCTATACCAAGGATCTTGAAGAGCTAAATCAAGCCCTTGATACGAATGCTGCCACGGCTCAAACCAGTGGTAACGAAACCTTTAAGCTTGCGAGCAAATTGCAAGCATTGGGCGAAGCTCGGAAAGCTGGAAAAGGTGATGATAAAAAGGAATTGGGCTTTCTCAAAATATCCAAAGAAGATATTAGCCAGCTTGAAAACCTCAAAAAGCAACAGGAAGAACTAGCCGCTAAGGCCTCTGATCCTGCCCAAAAACAGACCGCGCTCAATATTGCCAAAGATTATGAAATCCAAGCCAATGCACTCAAAAAGCAAGTAACTGAACTAGAAAAAATCAGGAGTGCCAAAAACCTCAGTGCAGATGCAACTAAGACTGATACCAAGGCACTTAAGGAGCAACTTGTAGAGCAACAGAAACTCTCCAAAGCCAAGGCAGACATCGATCGCACCGCCAGTACTAAGAAGCAAGATATTGTCCGTCAAGATTCTCAGAAAAAAGAAGAGAAAGGCATCGAAACCAAGCGCGATGATGCACTTGGTGCGCTGAAAATCAAGCAAGAGGCAGAGATCGGCAAGTTCAAAGATGGGCTTGAGAATACCTTCAATGCCAAAAAGTTTGCAGGTGAAAAGGCGATCGCCGATTTTAAAGATTCTCGTGAAAAGGCGATCGAAGGTCAAAAGCGAGACTTTGAAAAATCCCTCAAGGATGATGAGCGAACATTTCAGCAATCACAGCAAGACCAGGAACGAGGATTTCAGAAAGCACAGCAAATCGCTGATGAAGCCTATCAAAAGAAGAAACAAAGTAACGAAAAAGCTTTTCAGGATAGCTTGTCAGGTGCGAAAGGAATAATTGATCGTGAAGCAAAGCTTGGTACAGCCGATCCTAAAGAAGCCGAAAAACTTAAGCAGCAATTTGCTGATGAAGATCGGATTAAACAACAAGTTTTGTCTACAAATGTAGACACGAAGGGTAGCAAAGAGCAATTTGCTAATCAAGCCAAGCAAATCGCTGGTGTTGATCAAATCAAATCGCAGGAAGATGCAGCTAAGGTTCAGTTAGCACTCGCAGAGTTAGAAGCTAAAGCAAAGGCTCAATTTGCTGAAGAAGAACGTGCCAAAGACAAGGCTTATGAAGAATCTAAAAAGGCTGCTGATATAGCTTTTAAAGACGGACAGAAAGCCGCTGATGTGGCTTTCAAGGATCAGCAAGATCTCGCAAAGCTAAATTTTGAAACCACAGTACTAGCTCCTCAGAAAAAGCTACTGGAAGAAGAAATTCAAGCCAAAAAAGCTGCTTTTGAACAAGAGGTTCTGAAACCTTTAAAACTCCAGCAAGAAGCTGAGTTAGCGCTGTTTAAACAGGGTAAGGATGCTGAGGCTAATGCCTTGAAACTGCAATTTGAGAATGAGCTAGACGCGCTTCGCACTCAAGCAAAATTGCGTGATATTGATTTGGATGCGATCGCGCAAAAGGAAAAACTAGACCGTGAGGCTGTATTCAAAGATCAGCAACGTGCGCTTGATGTGCAGAGTGCAACACAGGTTGCTGGAATTCTCTCGGCGGCAAAAGCTCAGCAAGCAGGATTGTCTGCTGCGATCGGCATTGGTGATAAGAAAATCCCAAAATTTTCGAGCGGCATTGAAAACTTTGGTGGTGGGCTTGCCTATGTCCATGCTGGCGAAGTTTTGATGAATCTAAGCTCTGGTACATCCGTAATCCCAGCCAGCAAAGTTTCAAACACCGCAAATTCTAGTAGAGAATCAAAATACAGCATTTCGATTAATAGCAATAAAGATCCGAATCTACTGATCTCGGAAGCTTTGCAGCAATTGGCTGTATCAGATATGCGGAGGTCAGGTATCTAATGTTTGGAGATTTAAAAATCACATTTGAAGCAGGAATAAGCGATCCTAGTCCATTGATCGTGGTTGCAAATCGCTGGAAAAATCCTATACCGAAAGAAGATAATCAGCAATTACAAAGTGATGGCGCATTTTCGCTATCAGGGAACTATCAAATTACAGGTGTTTCCTTTGAGATTCCGCCAGTTTTCTTGATTGATGCATGGTTCACACAAGATGAGTGCGATTTGATTCTCGGAATGTGGCATCTGCGTGAGAAACGTAGACGCTCGTTGGGTTACTGGCGATTTCTCGTTGATGATGAAACCGCTCGGATTTATGAAGAGGCGACAAGCCTTACAAAAACAAGATCTAGCGTTGCGGGTACTACGATCATTGAGAAGAATAAGGGCTGCTATTACTATCCAAGATTTAGGTGCGACATGAATCGCGCTCCTGTCTTTGGTGAGCCTACAACTTGTGGGGATCGAGCCGCGATTTTCACGCTTAAAGAGATTGGGGTGAAAATATGATTAATCTTAGTTCTCGGAACTTAGAGCTGATTATTGGCGATCAAAACTGGACAGCTTGGATCGATGCCAATGCTGGCATCCAGATCGGCTACGGCGAGTATGAACTCGGCTCTGGATTGATGCTAGTACAAGGCACGATCGCCTTAAAATTTAGCAGGTATGGCGCATTGCCTTCAGTGCCGAATTATCGCCTAAATCCTGCCCAATGGAAGCGCGGGCAAACGGTATCAATCCGCATAGCAAATACATCGGGGGCGCTTACCCATTTGCCTTGTAGCGGCGCGTTGCTTTACCTGCTGAAGCCTGCGCAACCGCCAAAATATAGCAGTGATGGAATGGGGGCGATATCTCTTGATATTGGCTGTCGATTGAACCTAAATAATTTCCCCCCAGAGCCATCTCAGAATATTTCTGGCGTGGTAGCTGGAACACCAAAAAACCGCAAGCAAATCATTGAAAATATTTTAAATCACATTAATGTACCGCATAGAATTGCGACTATGCCTTACCCCATTGATTATCCATTGCCAAAAAATGAAGGGAATTGGATTCAGCTTGCTGGGGCGATCGCGGATAGCGCTGGCTATTATTTGCGCTGCGATACATTCGGTGTCGTGATTGCGAATCAAATTGGATTGGATTTCGACGGCGGCAGTAGCGCCGAAACTTATTTGGTAGGACGCGATGAAAAATTATGGGAATCTATAGGGGATGTATCAGAGCAACCAACCGAAAAGCTAATTGTTAGTGGCGTAAAGCAAGTAATTGTCCCCGTCGATTTTTCACCGTCTCAAGTGACGGATTATCAGCCTATTGGAGCGCTTTTTCCTGATGCAGGGTACAGGCCCGCAACCAATCTTGCTGTTTCTAAAAGGACAACAAAATCCAAAAACTTAATTCAATCTAATTTGTATCAATACTACGGACAAAGTTAGCCAGAGATAGAGCCGTAAGAGCAAAGTTTGTGGAAATTAGGGTGAGATTTAATCAAAGTAAGGTCTAAATCTAA
>JAYUSC010000378.1:0-3737 GCA_043755885.1 Pseudanabaena sp.
GATCAAATTTCGGTAAAAGCGTAATCTTAGTTCCATTAATCACACTGCGCCATGCGATCGCTAATCCACCGACATGAAACAACGGCATACATAGCAGCCAGTTATCATTTGGCTCGACACCTAAATTTAAAGCCGATGCGATCGCACTATGAAAGTGATTACTATAGGTTAAGGGAACTGCCTTGGGCTTGCCAGTTGTCCCCGATGTATAGAAAATCCCCTGTATATTTTCGAGATCTATACTCTCGCTGTTAGGTTGATTGCTATGAGCTTGATAATTTTGTAGAGAAAGATTAGATATTTCAAAAGTGATTAAACGACCAATCTTTTTATCCAGAATATTGGCAGTTAATTTAGAAAGCTCATCATAAAGTAAATATTGAGCTTGACTATCTTCTATCTGCCAACGCAATTCTTCAGCAGTGAGGCGAATATTTAGAAAAACTGCGATCGCTTCACACTTGACCAAAGCATGAACAATCATCATATATCTCGGATGATTGCTTAGTAACAAGCCAATGCGATCGCCTGATCTGATCCCCAATGCTTGCAAACGTTCTACCCAATCATTAACTTCAGATTCCAACTCGGCATATGTCCAACGTTCTCCTTCTTGCTCAGAAGGCGACTTAAAAATAATTGCGATCGCATCTTTCTTTTGCAATGCTCGTTGTGATAGCCAGTTGGAAAATTTCATAAAATCGAGAGTATGATAGTCATGGTTGCTAATGCAAAGCGCCACTAACAATAACTATCATAAAATTTTATGGAGTAATCGCAATGAATCCATTTGGTGGCATTGTCCAAAAAGCATTTTATCTAGGACTAGGCTTGGCGACTGTCGCAGGTGAAAAAGCAGGCGAAACCCTTGGTGAACTTCGGACGCAGGCGAGTAAACTAGCTGATGATTTGGTCGAACGCGGCGAAATGACCACCGAAGAAGCGAAAAAGTTTGTCGATGACCTAGTACGCAACTCTCAAAAGCCCATCGGTGAAAGCTCCCCAAATCCTAGTGGCAAAGATGCCCCACGCACAATCTCGATCGACGACGAGGAAGATAGTGACTCTAATCAAAGCGCAAGTGGTGTAGATGCACTTAAAGATCAAGTTCAAGCCTTACAAGATGAACTAAAACGGTTGCAGAAATAAAAATAGATAGCGCTTTGCGCCATCTATTTTTATGGAGCATCTCCTAGTGCTTGCAGCAGTTGAGCCTCAGAGAAATTGGTAGTTAATAAGGCAGGAAATCGAGAAGTTGCGATCGCTTGCACATATGCATGATTAAGATAAGTTCCAAATTCGGGACGGTTATGGAGATGAGTTTGAAAAAAGGCAAGACTGAACGCCTTTGCATAGGGCTGCGTAAATTCAGGCTTCTCACCTAATATTGTTTCTGGAACGATCAACACTCCGCGATCGCTTCTTTCTAAAAAAGAGAAATGCGTTCCTTTGGGAAACGTTACTAAATATTTGTTGGCACTAGTTAACCAAACAAATGGAAAAAACTGTTCAGGAACCGTAGGCGTAAATAAATCATCGCCACTAGCAAAGATAGCAATGGGAATCTTAATAGTTTGCATACCCTCTTTCCCTAAAAGCGTGCCACCACCAAGGGGATTTAGGGCTAGTGCGGCTTTGACGCGGCGATCGCTGAGATTGATATTATTAGTATCCAAAGCGCTAAATCGACATTGCAAAATCTTAGAAATATTAAAAGAAGAGACATCTGGCTCAGGAACACCACATTCTTGATTGATTTTCTTGAAGTTAAGTTGAGCGCCGCCCAATGTAAAAACTGTATAACCGCCTAGAGAATGCCCTATTAATCCCACCTGTTCTGGATTAATGCGATCGCGCCATAGCGGATCTGATTTGACCTGCTGCTCCAATGCATCTAGTAAATACTTCACATCGTAAGGGCGTTGCACTGCTTCCTCTGATTGTGGCGCTTTGCTCAATCCAGATAGGAATGCGGCAAAGTCACGGCTACCTGTTTGGGGATGCTCTAATGCAGCCACCGCAAATCCATGAGAAGCGAGATGCTGTGATAGATATTGCCAAGTATCGGGATTGGAAGCTAGTCCATGGGAAATCACAATTAGCGGCGCTGGAGATGATAGTCCTTGTGGAATGTATAAATCCGCCGATATTTTGACATTGCGATCGCGTTGCCAATAGGTAAACTGCTCTTTAGTCCATTTCACATTTCCCGCCACTCGGAGATCTTTTTGAGGGTTTATTAGAGCTTTATGCTCACTCTGATGATTCTGCGACTCTGCGATCGCTTGTTTTTCGATGGCGGCGATCGCCAGTTCCCTTTTATCAAGCAATTGCGAAACTTCTGCATAAGCCTCTAATCCACGAGACAGATCCAAATAAATAACTGGGACTGGATATTTCCGTAATAGATTGAGAATACTCAGTCCTTCTTCACTTTGAGCAGATAGAATTAACGATGCTCGCAAAGCCGAAAACCCATTTAAATCAGGAGCCATCTGCAAAATCCTTCCTAATCGCCGTATCAAAATTTCGCCTATAGGAGCATAAGAAAACTGAGCCGCCATGATATGACTGAGGCTGTAGCGATTAGTTAAGGCTTCGCGAAATTGAGCTTGTTGTTGCGGTGATAATTTCTCTAGATAGAACTCTAAGCGCTCGCTCAGCTTGCCTTCCTTCGCAAATTTTTCTAAATCACTAACATAAATTGTAAACTCACCAAAAGGAGCATACCAAAAGCGGATCTGTTCAGCGCTATAAGCTGTTATTGGATTAGTCAAAATAGAGCCAACTGCGATCGCAATTCCAAATCCTAGAGATGCGATCAAAGCTTTGCGATCGCTGAATTTTAGCCAAAAACTCCCCATAACAAACACCTTGACTAGCAATTTTGGTAAATTATATAAAATGTGCGATGATGCTATAATAGCAATCGCAAAAAATTTGTGTTTGACTAGCTCAACCAACATGCCGATGTAGCACAGGGGTAGTGCAGCTGATTCGTAATCAGCAGGCCGTGAGTTCAAATCTCATCATCGGCTTATTTGTAGCATCCAAAAACGACTAAAAAGCCTTGCACTGCAAGGCTTTTTTAGTATAATGAAATTTTTAATCATACCTAATACTACCTAATACCACTTAATCGACACCCTTTTTTTAGTCTGGATTTAGTCTAAGCAAAATTATGCACATTGAAATCGACGGAAAAATTGCTCAGGCTAATGGGCGGTTAAAAGCTGCGAATGTGCGAGTAAAAATACAGCGACAAGGTGACAGATTATGGCTGCGGGGAACTTTTCCGCCATAAAGTTCTCTTTTAATCAACCGTCAAATTTTGCAGAGCGATCGCTAAAAGTGCTTGAGCTTGATCAAGAATCTCCTCCACATCTTCCTGCGAAGCAATTGAATTAGTGTCATAATCCGCAAGAGTACGCTGCGCTTGAGCATCAATCAGATAACGATGAAACTCCATTGGAACCTTGCCAGCATGAGCGAGATAACGCCCAAAAGCACTGATGACAGCAGCATGACTCGAAAAAGAAAGTCCTTCATTATCCAGAAGTGCCTCAGCAATATAGAACATCGCATAGTAACCACGGGAAATTGCAAAATCATGAAACCCTTGATCGCTTAAGCTTTGGGCTGCCTCTATGCTACGTTCAGCTTTGTCCAGTAGAGCTTTTTGTTCTGGAGTCATAGCACAATTCCATCTTGGCGAATATTGCGTAATAGAGGAGAAT
>JAYUSC010000379.1:0-1592 GCA_043755885.1 Pseudanabaena sp.
GGGCATTATCCGATCGCAGAGTTAGGTGTCGAGATTGGCATTTGGCAGGGCGTTTATCAAAATTTGGATTTGCCTTGGATGCGCTGGTGGGATGCTGAAGGCAACTTATTGCTGACTGGCTGGGAAACCTCCGAACAAGAAAAATTAATTGCTCAGCAAGAAAGATTGGTTGCTCAGCAAGAACGGCAACGGGTGGAGTCTCTGATCGCCCAGTTACGCGCTGCGGGAATTGAACCGCAACTATAAAATTAAAGAGGGCGCTTTGCGCCCTCTTTAATTTTATAGTTGCGCTTCGATCGCATTTAATAATTTTTCTTGAGTCCAGTTTTGATATAAATTCGCGGCGATCGCAGCGCCTCCAGCGCCGACACCTTCTTTGACAAAGCCTTGTTCATAGGCTTGCAATTGCGGAAATTTGGATTTGGCAAAACTTAGCTGGGTGGCTAGCAATGGGACATCGCGCACTTCTAAGGCTAAATCAACAGTATTACCTGTGGGATCTTCGGCAACCCATCGGGTTGTGCCGATCGCGATCGCAGCGGGATTCCATGTGAGATTTTGATGGGTTGCGATCGCTCTGGCTAGGGCATATACCGCTAACATTTGGGTTCCACCTGCGAGTAAGACACCTGCATGACGGCTGGCTGCGATCGCAATTCCCGCCACCACGATTTGCATGGGATCGCCCACGGCGGCGACTATTTCAAAGGGTGTTGCTGATTGAGCGAGGTGTTGCAGTCCTGCTTGCACGATCTCCCACTTTTGAGCATGGTTACAGGTGAAATGGGAGCTATTTACTTTGTCTTTGGCATCAATTCCTAATGCTGTTAGCACCGCTAGAGCCGTAGTTGTGCCGCCGACTACGCATTCACTTAGGATCACATACGCGCCTGACTGGGTTAGCTTTTCTCCCCAGACTAAGCCCTGTACAAATAATTGCAGCACAGTTGCGATCGGCAGAGCTTGACCCGTGCTTAGACATTTGGCAGGTAATCCGCCGAGGGCGATCGCCTTAGATGCGACGGTTGGTGCGATCGCTAAACCTGCATCAAAAATAAACAGCGGTAATGCTTGGGCGGCGACAACGGCGCGAGAAATTAGGACTGGTGATGCTCCTGCGACCAAAGGAGGCAAAGGGAAACTGGTGTTAATTCCTGTAGCAAGAAATTCGGCATCTGCGATCGCAGTATATTTGCGATCTTCAGGAGTCGCTCCTGCTGCGGAAATATTGGGAATTAGCCCTGTTTCGGTAAATCCCAACACACAAGCAAATACTGGACGTTTACCACGATAGGTTTTTAGCCAAGCTTTTGCTTTTTTGCGTTGTGTGTAGATTTTGATCATAAGTATTTTTTTGTAACTGTGTTATAGGCGCAAACACAGTTATTGGTTAAGCATTTTCGTTAAGACAGTTAAAGAATTCGCTAAAAAGGTGCATTGACATTCTTACAATAAAATTATACTCAGGGCTTTGCTTGCCCTGAGTGTTTCAGCACGACAACTAAAGTTGTTGGTATAAAACAGAAACTATTAGCTGGCAGGGTATAAGCAAATTATATGTACTTTGTCAGTAAGTAGCTAGGTAAAATAAA
>JAYUSC010000380.1:0-3721 GCA_043755885.1 Pseudanabaena sp.
CGATCGCAGATCTTGCCAATGCTAATAAACAGTTAGAAATAGCCAATTTAGACCTAGAAAAGCAAAAACAGATTTTCGAGCAATCTCGTGCCGATCAAATTGAAGCTCAAAGCCATATAGAATCCCAAGAACGGAGTCTTGCTCTAGCGGAAGCTCTGCATACGCAACAACAGCAAGGCGAGTCCGAGCTAGAACGTGCGAATAAGAACGCTCTAGAGCGATCGCAATTTCTCGAAAAGGCGATCAAGGCAACAAAACAAGCTGAACTAGAGTTAGAGAAAGTAACTCAGCAGTTACAAAAAGTTGAAACTGCGATCGCACTTTCTCCGATCGACTCAAAAAGTATTCATGTCAAGGCTTTACGCGCTGAATTAGATGATGGCGATCATTGTCCCGTTTGCAATAATCTCTATTCACTTATTTTAGGTGGACAGGATGATGTTCATCAAACCAGTTCAGAAATATCACATTTGGAATACCAAAAGCTGGGCATTTCCCAACAAGAAATTGCGATCGCTTGTCGCAATGCCGAAAACAAGCTAAATATCAATCAAGAGAACCGACAATTAGCCCAAACAGAATTCCAAAAAGCTGAACAGGAGAAAGTACATCGTCAATCTCAACTGCAAGAAATTTCGCTGCGTTTACAAGAAATTACCGCAGGTAAAAGTTATGAATCATTGCGTCAAAGCATCTTACAAGCAAAATCTGAACTTAGCGATCGCATCCAAGCTGTAGAAAGCTCCTATCAAAAAGCCCGTGAAACTTTTGTAAAACGAGAGGCAACTGCCACTAAAGCCCAAGAGACTCATGATCTAGCAATTGCTGAACGCGCTGCACAAGAGACAAACTGGCAAAAGGAATTAAAATCTCTAAACTTTACCGAATCAGAATTTCTGGCTGCTCAAGTTTTGCGATCGCAGATGGACTTATGGCAAAAAGAAATTGAAAACTATCAGCGTCAAGAGCAAGATTTAACCACTCGTTTGCAAATTATGACTGAAGCGATCGCCGATCAACATACTGATCAAATTGCGATCGCAAATCTTCGCGAGGAGTCTGAACAAGCAGAAAAAGCATTCCAATTAGCTACTGAAAATCGCGCTTCGATCAAAGCATGGCTAGAACAAGCACAGCAGAAACGTCAAGAATCACAAGGGCTAGAAGAACGAAAAGTGGCTCTACAGGCTCAAGAGCAAACCTATCACACCCTCGCTCAAGACCTGCAATCCAACAAATTCCAAGAATATATCCTCGATAGTCTGCAACAAGAACTCGCCAACCGAGCCTCAGTTCTATTACAGCAACTTTCGGAAGATCGTTATATTCTCCAAATCGAAGGTGGCGACTATTGGGTGTCTGACAACTGGAATGGCGGCGAAAAACGTCGGATTCGCACACTCTCAGGCGGTGAGACCTTTGCCGCTTCGCTCTCAATGGCCTTAGCTTTATCAGAAAAATTATCAATGGGAATAGAGCTTGGCAGTCTCTTCTTAGATGAAGGCTTCGGCACGCTCGACAGCGAAACCCTCGAATCCGTCACCCAAATCCTCGAATCTTTGCGCCAACAGGATCGGCTAATCGGTGTAATTACACATATTCAATCTTTAGCCGAGAGATTACCCACGCAAATTCACGTCCGTAAGTCGATCAATGGTTCCGAATTAGTGAGGATTTAAATCATCGATTTCACAAACGCGATCGCATCTTGTCTTGATGAAATCTTGCCTTCAACTTGAGCGATTTTCACACCTTCTAGCAATTCTCCAATCTTAGGACTAGGCGCAATTCCTAGCTCATTCCGCAAATCGTCGCCAGTAATTAACGCCACAGGATAGGCGATCGCATCATCAGGACTGAGCCAATGCTCCAACCAAGGTGCGATCGCAGCTAGCTCACAATCACTAGCCAAAGCCAGCGCTGCGATCGCAGGGAAAAACTCTAACGTGGGCTGAAAAAATTTATATTGCTCTTTGAGTGAAGCTTGATCTAAAAGCTGGATAAATTGAGGCAGATAGCGCAAAATCCCGACCAGCCAGCGCTGCTCTACACGGCTCAATCCAAGGATTTCCAAGGCTGTCGCGCTATTGGTCAAGGCAGCTAATTTGATGATCACTAAGGCATAGCGATCGCCTGATAACTGCTTATTAAAAAATAATTCTAAATTCGGAAATTTGGCTATTAAGATCGAAATCGCATTCTCAATTTTGGCAAATCGTTCGAGATGCAAATGTTGACTTGGCAACCAATCCTCTAAAATGCGATCGCTGATCGCCGCCATCATCCCTTGACTACCATTCCCAATTGATAGCAAATAACCCAGTTCGGTGCGAACTCGTTCCGCAGCCATAGACTTTAGTTTTGGCGCAAATTTAATCAAAACCTGTCGAGTTAAATCTTCGATCGCAAAACCTAACTGAGCCGCCTGTCGATATCCCCGCAAAATCCGCAAAGGATCATCCGCCAAATTCTCAGGCGCAACCATCCTAATTCGCCTAGCTTTTAAATCACCAATTCCATCAAAAGGATCAATAAAGTTTTCTCTTGCCGTTGGCGAGAGAAAACTTTGGATTTGGTGACATTCGATTGCGATCGCATTCATACAAAAATCACGCCGCCCCAAATCTGCTTCTAAACTATTTCCCATTTGCTGAGCAAAATCCGCTGTTCCATCTTTAAAAACAACCCGCGCAATTTGCCGCTCTGCGTCTAAGATCACAAATCCTGCTTTATACTTGCGTGCGATCGCATTAGCGATTTGTACCGCATTCTCTGGCAACACAAAATCTAGATCAAGATATTTGCCTTGACGATTTAATATGCGATCGCGCACCCATCCACCCACCAAATAAGCAGGTGTTGGTAAATCATTGAAATCAAATGGGAACTGTTGCAAAATCTATTTTTAGCCCATTTTATTTAAAGGGTCTGGCTACTAAGAATATGTTATATGATTTTACATGTAAGTAGAGTTTTAGGTTCAGCCTTGTCACTTAAAGATAAAAACATTGCGATTACAGGCGCTTCAGGCACAATGGGGCGAGCTTTAGCGGCTGAGCTTTCTAAGCAAGGAGCAAAGATTATTGCACTAACAACTTCGCCTCATCCTAATTTTGAAATTATAGACAATCTATACAATCAAAAAATAGAAGTCTTGACTTGGCAACTTGGTCATGAAACCGAACTACGCGATCGCTTACAAAAAATCGATATTCTCATCCTAAATCATGGTGTAAATGTGTTAGGAGCAAGAGATTCTCAATCAATTTATAAATCCTACGAGGTTAATACCTTTTCTGTTTTCCGTTGGATCGATTTATTCTTGGAAACGGTAACTGATGCGCCACAGATTACCGCTAAAGAGATTTGGGTGAATACTTCCGAAGCCGAGGTAAACCCAGCTTTAAGCCCATTATATGAACTCTCAAAACGGGCGATCGGTGATTTGGTAACATTGCGCCGCCTTGATGCTGCTTGCAAAATTCGCAAATTAATTTTAGGACCATTCAAAAGTGATCTCAATCCCTATGGTGTCATGTCAGCCGATTTTGTAGCTTGGGCGATCGTGGCTTTAGCGAACCTTGGTTTTCGCGATATGATCGTGACGATTAATCCGATTACATTTATTGCTTATCCGATCAAAGAATTTTTGCGATCGCTATATTTTCGCGCATTTTCTCGCTCTCCCAAATAGCTTTAGTAATCTATAAGGATTGGCGGC
>JAYUSC010000381.1:0-3720 GCA_043755885.1 Pseudanabaena sp.
ACACTCACCATATGAATTAGACTGCGCGAATTCCCTGCTTCCTTTGCTCCTCTCAGGGTTTTGCCATCGACATTAATCAATTCTCCATCTGTTCATTCATGGACTGCTTCCATCCAGTTAATGAAGCTTTTTTGTATCTCTTCTGGCTTCAGTCTCGCAAATAATCTCTCGAATGTATCTACTGATGGTATTCCATTTGCTAATTCCAATCTCCCGTTTTGTCTTGATTATTTCTTCTTTGTTAAGAAATATCTACTGTTTTGTTAGGAAACCTGTGCAGTTGCCCTACTAAATATTCAACAATTTCTAATTGTGAAACTGATTTTAGGGAAATCCAAGGAAAAAATGATCCATATAAAACTCAAAAACATTACGGCGGATTTAGCCCTCTGTAATGTTTTTGGGATCAATTGTTTTGTGTAAGTCCCCTAACAAGTGTGGCTACAGAAACATTAAAAAGACAACGAAGTTTCGCGATGCTTGATTAATGTCTCGACAGGCAAAGCGCTGCGAAGATGTTGCCAAGGTAAAACTTGATTGACATCCCAATCTTCATGGACATACCAAGCTAAGGTTGGCAGTTGTCCGCGCAATTCCTTAAAGGCGCGTTTATAAGAACCATCACTGGGTACATCGCCATCGTTATAGCTGCAAGCCAAAATCAATAGCTTAGTGAGACGGCGATCGCCTCTAGAAATTAGCCCTTGCACAATCGAGTCTTTATAACTTTCAGGGCGAAAATCAATCCCTTTAGGCAATAATTTTTTACGAAAATACTGCATTTTCTTTTCGGCTGTAGTACTGATACCCTGCCATTGCCAAGGAGTATGAGATTTCGGCACAAAGGTACTGCAACCAAAAGTAAGCTTCAGCTTTGGCGCAATTTTACGAAGCGAGATCAGCATCTCGATAGTTTGGTCAATATCATCATCATTTTCCATCGGCACGCCTGCCATGCCGTAAAGCTTTAGAGACTTCAATCCACCTGCTTGAGCATTGATCGCCGCTTGCTTGATTTCATCATTATGCAACTTCTTATTAATAATTTCGCGCAAACGTTCAGAGCCACTTTCGATCGCAATCGTGACTGAGCGACTATCACGAGTGGCGAGAATTCGCGCTAATTTTTCGGTCAAAGTATTGGTGCGGACTGAGGCAAGACTGAGGCGCACATCGTCAAATTGAGGTTGAGCAAGATGATCTAGTAATGTATCAAATTCAGGATGTTGGGTAATTGACGCGCCAAGTAAGCCTAGGCGTTTAGTTACTTCTAATCCTTTGGCGATCGCAGGAATTAAACTTGACTCTAAACTCGCAGTTCTAAAGGGAAGTGTTAAATAACTTGCTAGACAGAAGCGGCACATCTCTGGGCAGCTTCGTACTACTTCCACCATAAAGATACTTTCCCATGCGGCTTTTTCGGTGACAACGGTGGAGGCGGAGAGAGTGTTGCCTTTATAGGTTTGTTTATGGATTATGGCTGGAATGTCAGCATCTATAGGTTGTATCGATGCGATTGCACCATCATCAGATGCATAGGTAACTTCGTATAGAGATGGAACATAAATTCCATCTAATTTTGCTAAATGCCGCAATTTCTCTTCACGATTAGCATGGCGAACTTCTTGATAAGCATTTAAGAAGTTGCCAATTAGTTCTTCGCCATCACCGAGCAGCACAATATCAAACCATGCTGCGAATGGTTCTGGATTGGCGGTGAGAACTGGACCACCACCAAATACTAATGGATGCTCGTCATTGCGATCGCAAGTATCAATGGGAATCTCGAATTTTTTCAACGCCGCCAGAATATTGACGTAATCTAGTTCCCATGAAAACGAAAACCCTAATATTTCAATCTTGCGTGGCAATTCCTCATGGGCATCGGTAAACCATCGGCTCACGTTAATTTGCGATCGGGTGGCTAAGTTTGCCCAGACGCCTTGATAGCCTAGGCTCGTAATTCCCACAGTGTAGGTATTGGGGAAAGCAAAGACAATATTTACTGCATCGTGATCTGGTGTGGCTGGGTCAAAGAGTAAATGTTCAGATTGAAAGTAAGATTGATTCAACGTTTCAGAAATATATCGCAATATCGCTATTATGCCATATCTAAAGTGAGCGGCGCTTTGCTGAGATCACTTTAGGGACTTGCGATTTCGTTGCGATCGCTATCTTGCCAAGGTGTTTCGGCAAAACTAGCGGTTGGGAATTTGGGTAAACCCCATTTAGCAACTAAAGTTTGTAATACGCGATCTTGCGATCGGTGAAAAGCATCAATGTCACCATCACCACGATTGACGATCGCAAACCAAATTGTGCCATGTTCTTGAGTTTGGAAGATTCCTGATAAAGCACTAACATCAGAGAGCGTCCCAGTTTTGACGATCGCCCCTTTCGGCATTTTCCGACCTTCGATCGTGCCGCAGTTGCAAGTACTACTTGGGTAGAGATCAGCAAGGGTTAGCCCCTCGATTTGGGCGCGATTGTGGATCGCCATCAAGATCGCCACCGTCGCACGAGGAGAAATTTGATTAGCTTGTCCCAAGCCAGAGCCGTTAATTAACCTTATTTCGGAAATTGGTATCCCTGTCGCATTCGCGGCGATCGCCGCAACTTGTTTACCGCCGCCCATTTGGAAAGCCAGACTTTCCGACATCTCATTATTGCTAAAAGTATTCATCCGCTTCAGGATTTGCCACAGCGGTAACGATGCATGACGGATCAATAATTTGCTGGTGGAAATATCTGCTACAGCAAGATTTGGCACAATTCGCACATTGCCAAAAATCACTAGTTGAGGTTTGGGCGTTCCTGCGGGCATCGTCGCATACTGCTCGGCAACTTCACCCTGCCATCGGCTGCTATCAAAAGCTAGACGTAAAAAGTTTGCCGATTCTTGCGGGTCAGGCTCGAAATTCATTGCGAATTGACCTGTAATAATTAAATTTCCTTGAACGCGCTTAATACCGAGTTGATTAAGTTTATTGCCAAGCGCGATCGCCTCTTCCCACACAAAGAATGGATCGCCACTGCCTTCAATAATCAGATCACCTTTGAGCGTATCGCCTGTAAGTTGGCCTGTGGTGCTGATATTGGTGATAAAGCGATGGTTTGATCCCCAAGTTTGTAATGCGGCTAAGGTGGTGACATTTTTGGTGAGCGAAGCTGAGGGCAATGGGCGACTCGATAAACGCCCCGATGCGATCGCACCATCGTGGGACTGAATCCACACACCTTGATCAGGATTACTTATCCCCATCTGCTTAATATCATTGAGCAAATTTGCGATCGCTTGATTAGCGACGGGATCGGACTGATTATTGGCGATCGCTTCGGAGGCGAGGACTGGGCGATTGGCATAGCTCATCACTGACCGAGGCACTGCGGCAACTTCACGACCATTGAGAGCTTGGGTCGAAACCGATAACAGCAAAGCACCAACGAGACTCCAAGTCATAAACAAAACCGCAGCTAGAATGATTGTGCGTTATGTGGCAAAGCCACACAACGCACAATCATAAAAATAACACGTTAAGTGGGAAACTCAGCGCCTTTAGCGCTGAGAGGTAAACGAGCGAGGGAATTTATTCCCTTTAGTCTTTTTAGTGGTAGACTCAAAGCGTACCGCAGGGCTTGCGGGAAGGTAAAACCTAAAGTCTGTGGAGCGAACATAAGACCGAAAAACGCTTCGGGCGTGGAGGCAGTTGCTATGAAGCA
>JAYUSC010000382.1:0-8872 GCA_043755885.1 Pseudanabaena sp.
TCAATTTTGGGCAGGATTTTGCTATTGCTATCTCCTGCTCTATTTTCTCGTGTCTTTTTGTTCTTCTCTCCTAACTGCCTATTAGTCTAAACTAAAGCATAGTCGCCATTGGCGATCGGATTGGAGATGGACTAAATCTTTGCAATTGAGCTGAACTTCAAAAGCTCCGTGTCTCAGACAAAGATAGGTGTCAGTCAAAATCAGGGCGGGAATAATTTGCCGACAATGAGGACATTTAATTTCAGAACCAAAAATCGGATATTGCTGCACCGAAGTGACTATCCTCATGATTTATAACAGTGTGGAAGATTCTTATGACTGATCTTAACATGAGGAAATCGAAGAGATGAGAAGCGCCGCCTCTCATCTTTTCGATTTTGAGTGCAAAGCAACGTCGGTCAAGAATTATTGTTTATGGTTCAGATGACACACTCTAAAAATATACAACCCGCTACAATTTTGAGGTCAAGTACTATAGTCGTCAAAATAAGTTAGGTTAGGATGGCAAACGCTAACCCAAAAGCCCAATGGGGATCAGTTTCAAACCGCACAAACCACGTAGAAAAGTATCTGCGGTGGTTCGTTGATTTTTGTCCAGTACCGATCGCAATGTTCGATCACAATCTACATTACATATTGGTTAGCCAGCCTTGGGTGAAAATGCTAGGTATTCCTCGCCTGAAGCTGATTGGCACAAGTCTCTATGAATCGCTACCAAAAGTGATCGCCCATAGACATGGATTAGAGCGATGCTTAAGTGGTGGGCAGATGCATTACAAAGTGGATATTGAGATTGCAAATCGCGGAGAATCGGTTAGCAATTTTCAGTGGGATGTCCAGCCTTGGTATACCGATGATGGCTCGGCAGGTGGGATTATTGTCGCGAGCCATGCTTTAGCTGATCCTCAGACAGCATTGCTAAAGCATCAGTTAGCTGAAGAAATTGCTGAACGGCAGTATCTTGAAGATGCTTTTACTAAAATTGGCACAGCGCTTGAAAGTGCCAATGATGCGATTTGCATTACTGATGATGTGGGGCAACCAATTTACATCAATCTTGCCTTTAGTGATCTATTTGCCTATAGTTTGACCGCTTTACAGAAATCCACCAATTTACGATCTCTATTTACGGATGAGCAAACTGCTCAGATAATTCATGCGGCGGTGATGCATGGCGGCACATGGACAAGTGAAATAGAAATGCGCGATCGCGATCAGCAGCATATTCCTATTTCCTTAAAAGTCAATCCTGTCAAAAGTCCATCTGGCGAGGTGATTGGCTCAACTTATATTTGTACAAATATTCGCGATCGCAAAGCCGCAGAAGCCGAAATCAACAAAAGTTTTGCCGCACTCGGTGCGACCCTTGAGGCTACAGCCGATGGGATTTTGGTACTAGATGCGATCGGGAATATTATTATTTGCAACCAAAAATTTGTTGATCTTTGGCAGATCCCCGATCGCATTTTTCGATCCAATGACGACTCATATATCCTCAAGTATGTGGCTAAGCGGATTAGCTCATCTCAATATTTGCATCAATTTGGTAAAGAGCTTGATAGTGACCAGAATAGCTTTGAGATTGTCGAGTTAGATGATGGTCGTACCCTAGAATGCTACTCGCAGCCACAAAATGTTTTAGATAGTTGCGCGGGAAGAGTTTGGAGTTTGCGCGATATTACCGAAAGACTAGCTGCCGAAGCTTTAGTCCGTGCCTCCGAAGAAAAATATCGCCTCCAAGCTGAGAAGTTAGAACATGCTTTGCAAGAGTTAAAAAGTGCACAATCGCAATTGATTCAAGCCGAAAAAATGTCTGGGCTGGGTCAGCTAGTGGCGGGAATAGCCCATGAGATTAATAATCCTGTGAATTTTATTTATGGAAATCTCTCCTATGCCGACACCTATACCTATGAGTTATTAAGTCTTGTCGAAATTTACCGTACTCACTATCCAGAGCCTGTCGAGGCGGTACAGGAAAAGCTAGAAGAGATGGATATTGATTTTCTTGCTAAGGACTTTGTGAAGTTGGTCGGTTCAATTCGGATTGGTGCAGAACGAATTCAAAAGATCGTCCAATCACTCAATAAATTTTCTCGGAGTGATGAAGAAGGATGTAAAGCTGTCGATATCCATGAGGGAATTGATAGCACTTTAATGATTTTGCAAAGCCGTCTGAAGGCGACCCCCCATCGTCCTGAGATTCAGGTTGAAAAAAATTATGCGAACCTTCCTGACGTTGAATGCTATGCGGGACAGCTAAATCAAGTATTTATGAATCTGCTGACTAATGCGATCGATGCTCTTGAAGAAGATGCTCAAGTAAATGGAACTTGGCAGGTGGTGCATGATAAACCTCAATGGAATCGGCAAGACAGAAAAGTTTCTAAAATTTTGATCCAGACTGAGATTCTTGTAGATGCTCAAACCACAGATACGCAGAACTGCGATCGCTTGATCATCAAAATCTCTGATAATGGTAATGGCATCCCTGACGAGTTACGCAATCGCTTATTTGACTTATTTTTCACGACTAAGCCTGTGGGTAAAGGTACAGGCTTAGGTTTATCGATCGCTTATCAGATCATTACCGAAAATCATGGCGGTAAGTTGTCCTTTAGTTCGGAAATTGGTAAAGGTACAGAATTTGCGATCGAGATTCCTGTAATACAACCTCAAGCCTAAGCAGCTATTATCTTTGGACTGAGCATCGGTAACTTGTAGCGCAAATTGGGGTAGTCTGAGAATGATTTGCAAAGCAAATCATTATTCTCTCAGGCGAAATCATATGGCAAATACAAGTCGCAAGCTTCTAACTAAGCGCATTGTGATCATGCTGCTTTTTGTAGCGCTTTTTATTGGCGCATTTTCGGGGGCGCTTTATTTTTATCAAAACGATCGCACGCAGCGATCGGCTAATCTGACTTTTGGTGACGATAAAGAACCAAATCGGATCAACGTTGCTGTTAGTCTCCTAGGAGTGGATCCGATTAAATCCGAGATAAATCTGAGATTTGCACCGATTCCTGAAGGAACATATCTTAAAGATGCACGCCTCACTAAAGAATTGAAGTTCTTTACAGGTATCGAAAGTGGTAAGGCTGAAGTCACACTTGAGAAAAATCGTATTCCTGATGCTGTGACAGGTTCTATATCTATAGCTAAAGGTAGGGTCAGTGATTATCCTTTTGATATTCATAGTTCAGACTTATATCTCTTTTTAACTAATCCTAAAGATGAGAAAGAAGATATTCCCCTGTCAGTTGATTTTTATGGAGCAATTTCAGGTTATAACATCGATGTCGATTATATTCCCAAAGCCGAATTTGAGTCTACTGATAGCTATATAGGTTTGCGCGTAACTGTGTCGCGATCGGTAATCACTAAGTCTTTCTCTATCTTCTTAATGATTGCCATGTGGTTGATTGGATTGGTTGTCTTTACGATGACTATGGTCGTAGTTTGGCAACCACGTCCGATTGAATTTGGGATGTTTACTCTCATTGCAGGTATGTTGTTTGCGCTGCCTGCGGTGCGAAACCTTCAGCCTAGCGTTCCTCCTCTTGGCGGCTTGTCAGACTTCCTCTCATTTTTCTGGGCTGAGTCACTAGTGGCAGTCTCGATGCCAATTCTGTTCTTCACATGGCTAACGCGCTATAAAAAGCCTAGCTAATTTTTTTGTGGCGCGGCGAAGCCGCGCCACAAAAAAATTGATGCCTTATCAAACTCCAACTATTAAATACCTATGTCA
The DNA here is from genome assembly GCA_043755885.1 of Pseudanabaena sp. Classification (GTDB taxonomy): domain Bacteria; phylum Cyanobacteriota; class Cyanobacteriia; order Pseudanabaenales; family Pseudanabaenaceae; genus Pseudanabaena. Next base: position 3,749 of record JAYUSC010000382.1, read on the forward strand.
TTACCGCCAATCATTGAGCAAATGCTCTCGCCTGAGTTTTACGAACATCCTGTTACTGAGCCAATTCAGCTTTTGCAAACCCATATTTCTTTTGTGCTGCTAACAGGACAATATGCTTACAAAGTTAAGAAACCAATGAATTTTGGATTTCTCGATTTTTCTACATTAGAAAAACGCAAATATTTCTGTGAAGAAGAACTGCGACTTAACCGCCGTCTAGCGCCAGACCTATATCTTTCCGTCTTGCCCATTATCGAAACCGATGGCAAATATCACTTCGATCAGACTGGAACAGGCACACCTGTAGAATATGCGATCGCAATGCCAGAATTCGCCCAAGAGGATTTACTTATTGAGATGTTTGCCTCAGACAAGCTGACGGTTGACCATGTGAAACAGATTGGTGAGCAGTTGGCGGTATTCCATCAGAATGCCCTAACCAATGACCACATCAATAGTTTCGGTACAATGGAAGCCGTTCGCGCTGTGGCAAATGACAACTATGCTTCGACAGAGAAATATGTTGGCATTGCTCAAACTGAGGAGCAGCTTGCTCAAACCCGTGCCTATACAGATAAATTCTTTGCCGAAAATGCGACTTTATTTAGCGATCGCATTGCCAATGGTAAAGTACGCGAATGTCATGGAGACATGCATTTAAAAAATATTTGTCTCTATCAAGATAAAATCCAGATTTTTGACTGCATCGAATTTAATGAGCCATTCCGTAATAGCGATGTGCTTTACGATGCCGCATTCCTATTAATGGATTTGCAATTTCGGGGCAGAAGGGATCTCGCAAATATTTTCCTGAATACCTATCTAGAGCGTACTGGCGACTATGAAGGCGCAGTGCTACTACCTCTACATTGCAGTATGCGAGCCTATATTCGCGCTAAGGTTACTTCCTTCTTGCTCGACGATCCGAATATTCCTGCGGATGTGAAAGCGAATGCTCAAACTGAAGCCTCGGCATATTACAAGCTGGCTTGGGAATATACTCAACCCAAACAAGGCAAGTTGATGATCATGTCAGGTGTATCTGGCTCTGGCAAAAGCACGACAGCAAAAGCGATCGCCTCTGAGCAAGATGCTATTTATTTGCGATCGGATGCCATCCGTAAGCAGATTGCAGGAATTGACCTGATGGAGCGTGGTAGTGATGATATCTATACGCCAGAGATGACGGCGAAAACCTATACCAGATTGGCTGAGTTAGGTGTTTTGCTAGCTAGCAAAGGTTTCACGGTGATTCTTGATGCGAAGTACGATCGCATTAGTTTACGCGGTCAAGCGATCGCCGCCGCCCAAGCTCAAAACATTCTTGTGGAAATCATTTACTGCAATGCGCCTGTGGAGGTTTTGGAGCAACGTTTACGCGATCGCTCTGCTGCGAATAATGACATTGCTGATGCCACTGTTGAGCTACTAGTCAGCCAGCAAGCCGCCTTTGAGGACTTCACGACTGAGGAGTTGGTTTTAGTTAAGAAACACGATTAAGATGCAGGGGCTGTAGGGGCTTAGCATTCCCGCCACAATCTATAAATTTTGCGATCGCCTTCATTTGGGAATGCTAAGCCCAAAACCTCACAACGCAGGGACAATTTTTCTGTGAAGGCATAAACCTTACAACGCAGGGACGATTTATCTGTGAAAGCATAGAGGGCTTAGCATTTGCAGATCGAGGTTTCTATGGCGAGTTTAAAAATTGTGGCGCAAATGCTAAGCCCCTACGGGTGCTATAAATCCTCCATGATTTCAGCTTTTGTATGGAATGAACATTCGTGATAAGCCTCGTTCTTCTTAATCAAATCTAATCTTCTGGATTTACAAAACTATGGTGAGGGCGAAATGATCTTGCGATCGCAGGGATGAGCAGAATGGCAAGGGCGATCGCACTGCCAAGCGCGATATATGGATTGAGCGTGATTAGACGCGATGTGGGCATTGCGGTATCTACATTAAAAACACCATCAAACACCGTAGGAATTTCTAAAAGCTTGCTTGCCGATGGCGGAGAAATCCAGTGTAGAGAAGCGGCGATCGCAGGAAACATCACCGAACTAAAAAGACATATACTCAGAAATCTTGCCCAAGATTTCAAACACCACAGCCCGATCGCTAATATAATTGGCACAATGCTAAAACCTAGGAAAGCAATATTTGAAACCACTTGTAAATTAATCGAATTGCTATCAACCAAAGGAGCATTGTTTTCCAATAATTGATAGATATAAAAATTGAGAATGCGATCGCAAATCAATACAAGACTCATCCCCAGCATCGTAACTGAGAGAATAGTAATCGCGATCGGGCGTTTGATAGTTCTAGATTTCATCATGTTTATATTTTAGATCTATGATGGACGGCGCGAAGCGCCGTCCATCATACTTGATTAGGGTTGGCTGAGATAGCGTGGCAAATGCCGAAACAAGTTGCTCGATTGCATCATGCGTAACAGATAATAACTAGCAGTTGGCAAAAAGATCACCATCGACCAACCAAACTGATCAGGAACTTCAATTTGAAAAAATGTGGGGAACTTCAACATGAATATCGCCGAAATGCCAACTGATAAAATACCCAGAATTGCAGCCGTAGAATTTTTGAAAAGAGTCTGTACTTTCCATATTGATATATTGGTGATGCTCCAAAACACAAATAGACAGAAAAGCATCCCGATCAAAGTGCTAACACATTGCGCCTGTCCTTTCGCAATATCTTGAAAAGCGTCTGAACTAATCACAGTTGAACTATAGGGAACCTTGAGCAGCGCCCAACCACTTATGTAATAAGAGAAGATGTAGCCAATAGTCATCGCGATCGCGCCAAAAATGCCAGCAATACAGCTATAGCCCAAGACATCACGTAAGAAGTTCTCTAGTCTGACTGGTTTTAGCCAGCCAAAGGCAATCCAAATCGTCGGCAAACCGACGACTGCCATCGTTAAAACCGTCATGTGACGAGGCTCGACAGGAAAGGGAAGCTGCACAAATCCTGCAAAGGATATCGTCAGAATCACCATGATATTTTTGGTGAGATAAAGCAAAGCCGAAGAGAGGATTTTTTGCTTAATGTCATCTCCTGCGGCAAAGGCTTGGGGCAGCGCCGAGAGATTATTATCGAGCAACACGATATCAGCGACATCTTTGCTAATTTGTGCGCCGTCATTCATGGCGATCGCAAGTTGCGCTTCCTTAAAAGCAGGTACATCATTAACGCCATCGCCCACCATACCCACGTAGCCGCCACGCTTCACCATTGCCGAAATTAGGCGACGCTTCGTGTCGGGGGTGATCCTACCAAATACTGCGCCAGATGCGGCTGCACGACTAAAGGTGGGCGCATCCATCGCCTCTAAATCTTTTTGGGTAAACACCGCATCATCGGGAACCGCTATTCCCGCTTGACGGGCGATCGAAGCGACAGTTTCGACACTATCGCCCGAAATCACTTTGAGGCGAATATTTTTGTTTAGTAATTCGGCGATCGTCTCGATGACATCGGGACGGAGACTATCTTCGAGCAAGACTAATCCGCGATCGCGACGGTTGCTGGGTAACGCAGGATTTTTATCAGATGCATCAAAGGTATCTTCACTGGTGACCACTGCGATCGCTCGCAAGCCCTGTCTTCCATATTGCTTAGCTTGTTCCTGTGTCTCAGGATTGGTGAATAAAATCTCTGGCGCACCGACCATGATCGTTGTGCCGATATCAATTGCGATCGCACCCCATTTACGGCTAGAACTAAAGGGAACTTCACTGACAAATTTTGCAGGAGATCGCGGCTTATCGGTAAAAGCTGCCATCGCTTTGGCACTGCTATTCTGAGTTCCCATCAGATTTGTATATAGCGCAATCAACTCGCGCAGTGAATCTTGATCGGTATCACCCAAAGGTACAAGCTCTTTCACTACTAGTTTGTTTTGAGTAAGCGTTCCCGTTTTATCAGTGCAGAGAATCCGCACACTATTCATCGAATCAACGGCATTGATTTTTTGAATTAGCGTCCGTTTTTTGCTGATTTCTACAGCACCGATCGCAAAGGCAACACTAATCGATAGGATTAAACCTGCTGGCACAAAACTATTAATAATTACCGAAGCATAACGAATCGTATCTACCATCGTCCGCCCCGAATTGAGGCTAGATGCTATATGCAAGAACGCCGCCACAATTAGCACTAGTACAAAAATTTCGACGAGAACATCAATCTTCTTTTGTAAAGGCGTAAACACTCGCTTATACACCCGCGAAGACTGTGATAGCTTGACGGCATAGCTTTCATTGCCAATTTTGTCGGCTCGAAATACGCAACTTCCTGCTAAACAGAAAGAACCTGACAGCACAATATCGTCAATTTGTTTAGCGACAGGATCAGACTCTCCTGTGAGCAGAGATTCATCCATCTCCACATTTTGGGAAAGTAGCACGGCTCCATCCACAGGAGCGCGATCGCCCGGATTCAGCTCGATCAGGTCATCACGTACCAACTCACCTACAGGAATCTCCCGCGCTTCGCCATCACGGCGTACTTTTACCTTCTGCACCGACAGCAAGGCCAGTTTATCCAGCGTCAGCTTCGCCTGAATTTCTTGCGCCACACCGACCAGAATATTCACAAATACCGAAAATCCTGAGAAGATGGCATCGGTAATTTGTCCCAGTGCCATCATCAAGATTAAAATCGCGCCAAAAGTAACGTTAAATAATGTAAAAACGTTTTCTTTGAAAATGTCATTGTAAGTGCGACTTGATCGCATTACCACGACATTGATATCACCGCGCTGCTTGCGATCGGTGACTTCAGCTTCACTAAGCCCTATATCGACGTTTTGCCTTGCGATCGCAAGTGGGTCGGGAGGATTTTCTGATGTAAGTTGTGACATAAACGCACAGAGATCATTTTTAGGTAATGAGTATAGCAATCAAAGCCCAAAAATGAAGATGAGCTTTGTTTTATGCGATCGCACATTACGACTTACAGCAGTATTCGATCAAACCTGACACAAGAAGGGTCGCAGGGCGCAGCCCCGCAACGGGTTTTATATTTACGCCTAGCTACTTAGGAATGAAAATTTAATAAAACCCCAAATTGGTTCGGCGGGCTTCGCCCGCCGAA
>JAYUSC010000383.1:0-1585 GCA_043755885.1 Pseudanabaena sp.
CTTTTAACTTTTTCCTTGATTTTTTTCCTTGAAAAGCGGAGTTTTTAAAAATGGTACTTGATTCACGTTCTCGCGTTGATAGCTCTGATGCAATCAATAGTAATGGTGCAACATCTTCTAATAACGGCTCTAATAATGGAAACCATGAAGCGTTGAATGTCGGTAATCCATCTATCTCTATCCCTACGGCTCCAGTATCTAAAAAAAATCCGATTGCAAACTGGTGGCAAGCTTTAGGCTTGCAGACAAAGACGACAATTGTGGCGATCGCCGCGATCACCATTCCGCTAGTAGCGATCGGTGGATTTTCTTACTACTATGTTGCACAAGACATCACAAAAACGACAAAGCAAGTTAAGGCGATTCGGGCTGAGGGAATGGGATATCGGGTTGCATATTTCATGCGAGAACGATATGGCGATATCCAAGTACTTTCACAACTGTCATTCTTGACTAACTCAAAAGTACAGGCTTTGCTGCCAATATCTGAACAGAAAGGGATTTTAGAAGGCTATCTCAAGAGTTATCTTGTCTATGACAGTATTGCCGTCTATCGTTTGGATGGCAGTTTACTTATCGACGCAAGCTCAGAGCCACCACCTGCCAATATCTCTAAGCGTCCCTATTTCCAGACAACTTTGAGTACAGATAAGCCTTTTATCAGTCAACCCGAAGCTTCGGTCGCCACCAAGAAAGTCAGTGTCTTTATTGCCGCACCAATTAAAGATATTGCCACAGGCAAAACCATTGCGATCGTGCGGACAAGAATGCAAGCATCAGCCCTTGAAGATCTTGTCAAAGATTTTAGTGTTAATGGCGAACAGTATCACTTGATTGAGTCGGATGGCAAGTTCTTTGTAGCTTTAGAGAAGGAGCAAGTTGGGCGCGATCTAAAAACTGACTTTCCATCATTAGCTCCTGTCGTCGAAAAGCGTGAAACAGGTTCAGCAACATCAGTTGACTTACTGACCAATAATGAACAATTTGTGGGCTATGCGCCGCTTCCCAAACTGGAGGGATTACCTGATCTAAAATGGGACGCAGTAATTGCAACTGACACTGCGATCGCACTGAAGCCATTGCAGCAATTACTACTGATCCTCATCGCGGCAACTGGTGCGGTAGGCCTATTAGCGGCGGTATTGGCGATCTTAATTGCTCGACGCGCCACGCGCCCACTGATCGATGCAACGGCGGCGGTGGTCGAGCTAGGTAAAGGTAATCTTGATACACGTCTTGCAGTGCAAGGTCAAGATGAAATGGCGCAACTGGGCGGCAACATCAACTTGATGGCAGGGCAGTTACAAGAGTTTATTGCTCTCCAAGAAGAGCAAACTCGACAATCTGTTGAATTAGCAGAAAAAGAACGTCTGCGGAGTGAAGCAATTCAGAATGAGTTAATTACATTGCTATCTGACGTTGAAGGTGCGGTGAGTGGAGATTTGACCGTTCGCGCTCAAATCTCGGCTGGTGAAATTGGCATCGTTGCCGACTTTTTCAATGCGATCGTTGAAAGTTTGCGGGACGTTGTATCGCAAGTAAAAATTGCCACTTTGCAGGTAAACACCTCAGTCAATACCAACAA
>JAYUSC010000384.1:0-1581 GCA_043755885.1 Pseudanabaena sp.
GCTAAAAGAACCAAGTACCACGGCACTTTGTCCTAACTTCGCAGAAAGTTTTTCGGCGGCGGCTTTGAGCGCTTCGGCTTCAATATCAGGAATTTGGGCGATGAGAATCTTGAACTCACCCACAGCTTCGGCTTCAACGAGTAGGCTGTCGGCTTTGACCAGAGCTAGTTGCTGTTTCAGGTTCTCAACGTCTTTTTGAGAGTTTTTTAACTCATTTTGCAATCCTGTAATGCGATCGCAAATTTCTTCAGGCTTGATTTTAAAGCGATCGCTTAAATCTTTAGCAATGTTGTCCCGCAGGGTGAGATATTCGAGGACAGCTTGACCTGCGATCGCTTCGATTCGACGCACACCAGAGGCAACTCCTGCCTCAGAAATAATTTTAAATAAACCAATTTCGCTAGTGTTCTTCACATGCGTACCGCCGCAAAGTTCCATCGATACGTTAGGAATATCCATAACGCGGACTTCTGCGCCATATTTTTCACCGAACATCGCGATCGCACCTTTGGCTTTTGCGGCTGCGATCGGCAATACTTCGATTACCGAGTCATGAGATTCAGCGATCCAGTTATTGATCTGCAATTCGACTTGCTGAATCTCTTCGGCTGTGATCGCCCGATTCAGATTAAAGTCAAAGCGAAGGCGATCGCTATCGACTAAGGAACCAGCTTGAGAAACATTAGGATCAACGATGTTCTTGAGGGCTGCTTGCAACAGGTGCGTGGCGGTGTGATGCGCCTGAATGCGACGACGCTCAGATATGGCAACTTGAGCATTGACCTGATCCCCGATCGCAATTTCGCCACGTTCTACTTGTCCGATGTGAATGAATAGATCGGATTGCTTCTGAACATCGCTAATTTTAGTGATCGCTTCACCAATGGCTAGATAACCTGTGTCGCCAACCTGTCCGCCTGATTCGGCATAGAAAGGAGAGCGATCTAAAACGATTTGGACTTTGTTACCTGCGATCGCAGTTTTAACCAGTTCGCCATTGACGAGAATTGCTTTGACAGTGGCGGTGCTACTCAGTTCGGTATATCCGAGAAATTCCGTTTTGCCGAGTTTGGTCGCGATATTTGCCCAGTTATCTTTTGCCATCAGGTCGATGTCTTCATGGGCAGCTTGCGATCGCTCTTGTTGTTTTTTCATTTCCAGATCAAAGCCTTCCGCATCAACAGTAAAGCCTTCTTCTTCAGCGATTTCTTGGGTTAATTCCAGTGGAAATCCGTAAGTATCGTAGAGAGTGAAAGCATCGACACCTGAAATCTTCTTACTAGATTTAACCTCAGGTTTTGCAAGAATTTCTTCAAGCAGCTTTTCTCCCCTTTCTAGGGTTTGCAAAAAGCGAACTTCTTCGATTTTGATTTCATCTTTAATGACTTTTTCGCGTTCGCGAGTATTTGGATAAACGGATTCTGAAAGTGCGATCGCAACTTCAGCAACTTCAGAGGCAAATGCACCTGAGATCCCGATCAACCGCCCATGACGGACGACGCGACGCAAGAGACGGCGCATAATGTAACCACGCCCAACATTGGAGGCATTGATGCCATCAGCAACCATATGCACAACCGA
>JAYUSC010000385.1:0-3704 GCA_043755885.1 Pseudanabaena sp.
TATACAAGTTTTGTTGCCTTTAGGATTCATTTTTTGACCCAATATCTGCGAACAGGCGATCGCAACAACCAAAAATCAATAACTAGAACTGCGATCGCACTCCATTTGAAAAGCGAGATCGCAACAGCCAAAAAAGCAATAACTAAAACTGCGATCGCACTCCACTTGAGCGTGATCGCAACAGCTAAAAATCAATGACTAAAACTGCGATCGCAGTGCTTACAATTTCTTTTGGTGTTGCATTAGGTTTGAATTTGAAACTGCTGGCTAGAGTTAACCCTATTTGCCAACTACTCCAGTTTGTGCTTCTTCAAAAATATTTTCCCATTGACCGTGAAAAGATCCCGATTTTATCTCCTCGATTTCTTGCTTGGCTCGTTCCTGCTTTCCATCCCTACGAACATGCTTTATCTTGCCATTTTTCTGTGCTACTTCGCGTTTTGGACCATACATTTGAAAATACATACGTTTATCTTCACCACCAGTATTAGACATTTGGACTTTTCGAGCGTAGTTCTCAAAAGTGACAGTATCATTTCCGCTCTTGGCAACAACTCCTGCAAAATGATATGGGAAATCTGATTCTGAACCATCACCCTTATGAAAAATCTCATATGCTTGACCGACGTTTGGACTTGCATATTCATTCATCCCTAGATTTTTGTTAGCCTCTAGTTCTAGTTGAGGATTGTCATTAATTATGTCTAGTGCTGCTGTCTTACGATTTTCTAGCAGAACAGAGATGGAATTCGGATCTAGAGGTTTATTAATAGACTCAATACCCTGATCGACAATTTCATCAATAAACTTTTTGATCTCAGGGAGGTCTAAAACATCCATATATGTATCTTTATAAGCTTCATTACATATACCCAAATCCTGTTCCCAACGATCGTCTTCTCGCTTTCGAGCAGAATCTGCTCCACCTTTTGTATTAAAAATTCTAACCATTTGCTTCAACCGAGACATCTCTTGGCTTATGAATACACCTAGGGCTTTATTAAAACCTATAATATCTTCTTGAGAAGTTGCAATGACCTTAAATTGTGGAGAATCCCAAGTCTCAATTAATTTGCTTTGGTCAACTTTGGTATCTTCCTTAAGAGCTTTATTACCCAATTTTTCTGCTTCATTTTTTGACTTTCCATCTTTTAGAGCCAAAATATAAGCTGCCAAATAGGTACTCATCTCTAGACCTAAATCTTGAGGATTGAAATGAGGTGTATGCTTTTTAGCAGTTTTCACTTTTATAGATGGAGACTTAACAGCAATAATATCTTCCGCCATTTCATTGCAATTTTCCTGTCCTTTAAGGTCTTTACCAGAAATTTTAGGAGACTTATCTCCTTTACTTTGCATCTTGCCAGCAACTACTTTTGAGAGAGTATGAAGTTTTCCTGTATTTAACTCTGGAACTTTCATAGCAGCCTTCTGTACTTCATCTAGATCGTACTTAGATCCCACAGATTTCAATGTTTTATTACATGATTTAATCAGGGATGATTCAGCAAAGAAAGCCTCTGCTTCTCGACCGCCATTTACTGCTAAGCTCTCAATTGCCATCTTCCCATCATCTGAAACAGCTAAGTCGGGAGCATCAGTTTTGTCCACTCTATTAATAGTTTTATCATCTGCTAGAAATTGGTCATCTTCAGCGAGTTCTTCGTGTCCAGGGAAGGAAATTCCTTTGGCAGTAGTAACCCCAACTGTAGCTTGTTCGCTTTCTTTTAGATCGAAGAAGCATTGTATAAGCGACTTACTCTGTCCAACCCGATCTAAACTATTATTCTGCTGTATCACATGAGTTAATTCATGTGCAATTAATTCTTGTCCACCTTTACTTGTGGGATTATATTGACCCTGTTTGAAAAAGACATCTTGCCCTGTTGTAAATGCTTTTGCTTGAATTGATTGATTGAGTTGATTTGATTGCGAATCTGTGTGAACCTTTACGTCACTAAAGTCTGCCCCCATCGCTTGACCCATCTTTTCTTGCAGACCCGTATCTAGAGACTGACCGCTACCCCGCGCACTTTGAATCGATGACTCTAAATCTGTTGATGCTTCTCCCCCGCCAAGATTTTCACGCCTCTGCACCAAAGGTTTCATTTGTAATTCTTCATCATCTTCCATCGACGCTTCTCGTTGGATTGAAGAGATTGGTTTCATTTGCAATTCTTTTTCCTCCTCCATCGACGCTTCTCGTTGGACAGATTGATTCTGCGTTGGCGAATTTATCTGCTGAACGACTTTAGATGCGGTAGCATCTGCTTCCTGCTCATACTTATCATTTGGCTCCCCGATATTCAGCTTTGCTTGGATCGCCATGTGCTGAGATGCGATCGCCTTTAAGCGGTGATGCGGTTTTCTCTGGACTGGCGGATTAGATGACTCAGTGCCGCGCTGATTAATTATTTTTTCTAGAAAATTCTCAGTGTATCCAGATGGTCGAAATGTAGCATTTTCATCCAAATCTGTCTGGATTGGCGCGAAGCCTCTAGTTTGTAGATATGTTGCTTTGGGTTGGACTGAAGTCGTCGATTGGGAAGGCTTTTTTTCGTTATCGTAAGTACGCGACATGTCATTAACCCCTAAATTTACTTACTGAGACATTGCATGTATTTGTTACTGCATATTCTCGCATAATCAAAAAAGTTTAACGACAATTTTGATTATTTACTGCCCCATCTTGCATGGTCGTGTTACATAACTTCGCATTAGTTAAATTTGTATTGATTAATGAAGCATTTTCGAGATAAGCATCAACTAAATTTACTTCGCTGAGATTTGCCCCTTCGAGATTGGCAAAACCTAGCTTGGCATTGGTCAGATTGGCTCTAAGTAAATTGGCTCCTTCGAGATCGACAAATTGGCGTACCGACGTAAACACATCGACATTGCCATCCGCATAGCTGTCAGTCAGATTCGCCTCTTGGAGATTGCTCTGGCGAAAAGAAGCCTCAAGTAAATGCGTATTGCTCAGATTTGCACCCGTCAAATTGGCTTGACCAAAATTAGCAAGCCGTAGATCGGCATAACTAAGATCAGCATAGGTAAGATTTGCTTCCTGCAAATTTGCGCCTCTAAGGTCGGCACTACGCAGGTTTGAGCCTTGCAGATTTGCTTTATTTAAATCTGCGCCAATCAGTTTCAGTCCATTCAAATCCGTATTTTGTAAGTTGCAGCCCTGACAGCGATTGGTTTCGATCAGGCGTTGACGATTAGCGGCTTGGATGCGATCGCTGATAGGATCAGCCCAAGCTGATAAGGGTAAGGCGATCGCGATCGCAGCCAAAAATCCTGAAAATAACACCTTAGCCATAACGCTCCTGTCCTAAAACCGATTGATTAATACCATCCATAAAAATATAATGATAAGTTAATCTGGATAGGAAAAGTTGTCATCAGATTTTTTCTAAACCTGTGGTTGAGAAATTGAGATTTCTAATGAATTTGTATTCTTTCTTTCCGTCAGTTAAACAAGGTAAGCGGTTGTGGTTGCTCATGGTTGTGCTGCTAAACTTGCCGATCGCACCGACGGCGATCGCGCAAGAGAAATTACAGGATTTTGACTATTGGGCTTCGCTTTGCAGTTCTTTGGTTAAGTCTCGCAAATACAAAGAGGCTGTTGAAGCTTGCAATCAGGCGATAACCCTAAATACAAATGAGCCGATCGCATGGCTAGAGCGGGGCGATGCCATGGC
>JAYUSC010000386.1:0-8831 GCA_043755885.1 Pseudanabaena sp.
AGATATTTCTGAGCCATCCGCACAATCTCGATCCGAGCCAACGTCACTGCCGTACTCTTATCCGATTCCAAAGGCATTTCAAACTTAGGTTCATGGGAAATGTCGAGACCAGCCCCTGCGGAAAGCTGCAAAGCAGCAGGTCGCACATCCTCAGATATGGCAAGATCTTCATCTTGCGGCGCTTCTTTTTTCATGCCGAGCCGACATTGATCGGTGTCCACAAATGTGGACAAATCAAGGCGATCGCTAAATCGCTCTTGCAAAGCCTCAATGAGTTCAGGGGTTTGGTAGCGATCAGGAATCAAATACTCCTTACCACCACCACGACCAACGCGATCGCGCGGCTCCCAACCTTCACGTTCAGCCCTTTGAGAAACCTTAGAGCGTGTACTTGGCAAGCCCGATAATTTAGCCTCAGCCAACTCTGAAGGCGAGAACCAAACATTCATCGGTTAGCCCTCACATAAAGCTCACCGCGATATAGAATCCCTTCCACATCGTCATCAGTGACTTCCACTGGCTTAGATTTAGCTGCTTTAGGTTCAATTACTACACTTGGAGGACGACCGATCGCCTTCGGACAATCAGCATTGCCCTCAACAATATCAATCCCTTCAGGCGTGATCCTCCACGCATCCTCTTCATTAATGCAGTAGCCTCGCTTTTCAAGATCGATCAGCAGAAACTCGCCATCAACATCGCAACGATAATCAGAGAGGATGTTCAGCAAAACTGCTTGTGGAGTCCAATTTTGAGAAACGTGCAATGCCCTTAGTAGTAGCCAACGCGCAACACGATTGCATACGTTCTTAATATCTGACAAATCGTTATTATTCATGCACTAAGCCTCCGCACATCGTATCGACCATCTTTAGAAGCAGATCGCCGAGCCTCAATCGCCTCAAGCAAATCTTGCTCTTTCATTTGCAGCCCTAAAGCTGCCTTTTTTAAAGTCCTGACGCTCATCCCTTGACGGTGCTTTAAATAACGACACCATTGGGCGTTATCAATACCAGTCAATGTTTGAAGCTCGATCAGAGACTTCTTCATAAACTGTTCTGTTGTCATGTAAATGCCGAAAACGTCAATTACTTTCCATAACATAACTGTAATTGACGATAACGTCAAGAGATGGTTTCAAATTTAAATTACTTGACTAAAGTTGCAACTAAATACCATTTGGCTTTGTCTATGCTTAAATGTTTATATTGACTAATCCGTCAAGATGTTGGCAAAAATCATGAATTCAGGTGAAGCACTAGATTTTGTTCTAAGGCACTTCGATTTACAAGCAAAAGAACTTGCTGAGCGAAGTGGCGTTAATGCTGAAACCATATCGCGCTATAGAAATAATTCCAGAGATATCAAATCTGACAATTTAATCAGCATATTAAAAGCCATGCCATCAGAAGCAAGACATATGTTTATTGCTCTTGTCGCAGATGAGTTAAAAAGTGTACCCGTCCCAAACGCAGCGTAACTGATCCGTCCAACGGATCAGTTAGCGGATCAGAACGGATCAGATAGCGGATCAGAACGGATCAGATAGCGGATCGGAAGGCTAACTGATCCAGCAACGGATCAGTTACAGCATCAAATTAAAACTTAGGGCTTAGTGGATCAGTTAGCTTGTTCTGATCCGTTAGTCTTTCTCAAGAGATCGCATTCTTTAGGTGCTAAATTCATGCAAGTTTTACCCCAAGAAAAGATAAAAGAAGCACTAATGCTTATTGAAACTAGCATTAGTGCAATTGACATGGCAGAAGAAGAAGTATTTATTAATGGCAGTGAATCTATAAATCATGAGGGATACAAGGTTTTATCCCAGCTTCTCAAGGGTATGCTCAACACCTCCAAAGCCTATCTAGAAGCGAAGATTTGAGGTCAAATGCAAGACAACATAAGCAACCCAAAACATAAGCATTACCTATTAAAACGTCAAGCAAGATGGCTTTGTCTAGAGCAACTCCACCAAGCCCAATGGCGAGGCACAAGTCAAAAAACGATTGAGATAGCAATCATAAGCGATCGCAAAATAGACCTCAGCCCAGAAAGCATAACCAACATACTGATCGAACTAAAACATCGAGGCTACTGCACCACGGAGCAACTAACCAGCGACCTCCTCCACATCACTATCACCCCATCAGGCATAGATCTAGTCGAATACAACGCCAAATCCCCCAAAGCCATTGCTCGTCCACCACTATGAACACCCCAGATCAGCCTAAAGCGATCGCCATAAAACAAACCGATTACGAGCATTTAACTCATTAAATCTATGCCTAACCCCAAAGAATTTGCCGATAAATTTATTGCCAATCAGCGAGCCAATCTATCTAAAGCAGGAATAAGCCTGCAAGCAAGGACACTAGGAGATGCCGCCGTTGATCTACTTCGCCAAGGCAAAGAAGCAACAGCAGCAAACCTCAGAGAATATCTCACTCAAAAGCAACAAACCGGACCTAATGAGAAGCATTACTGTCTTGGCGCAATTCAACTCCTCGACGAACTAACTCATCATGCAGAAAATGAAGAAGCACAATAAACGACACATCATCAAGCACCGCCTCATGTTTAACCAACTCATCCTGAAACACTTCCCTCATCGAACGTTGAGACGTGTTTCCATAAACCAAACCTTCCACATAACCAGCAGCAGTCATGATTTCATCCTCAAAAAACTAGATCTAAAAATAAAAATCACAAAATCAACATTCACAAATCAAAATCACGCTCACTAATTTTTGCATTTTCCATCTCGCGATCTAAATTCAAAGCTTAAATCCAGTAAGTGAGATCGCATTCACCAATTCGCTCGAATCTCGCACTCAGTCAATCATCCCGCTTGAAATCGCATAGTCCCACGTAATCCCACAAGATCTAGATTCAAAGCTTAAGTTACAACCAGCAACCAAAAGATCTGTAGGAATCCCTTTGGCATTTCCGCCTGCTAAGGATGCAGTTCGGTAGCCTCGACTACGAACCCAACAAGCAACGACTGAGGGACGTAAATCCAACAACCTTGCTAGTTGCTTGTTTTTTGCATATCTAATGTGTTCTGAGGAAATCATAGCTAGTAAATATATTTACGCAATCGCAAATTGCTTTACGCAATCGTAAATTATATTTACGCACAAGTCAATATATTTACAAAATTAAGTCTAGCCAAAAAAACTAATGCAGTAGATAATAATTTACTTAATCGGAAACTTATTTACGCTTTAGGGGGTCTTTAGCCAGTAGGAGGAACACAGCCAATGTCACCAGAAGAAGCATTAAGAGAGACTATGCATAAATTTCGGCTATCAGGCATAGAGATGGCAAAGCGATCAGGTGTCAGTGCTACCCAAATCAGCAGCTATCAGTCCGATTCTCGAAAAATTTCAGTGCAGAATCTAATAAAAATTGTCAACGCTTTATCGCCAGAAGCAAAGGAATATTACCTTTTCCTAGTATTTGGCATTGAGAAACTTAAATCCAAGGAATTATCAAGCTCAGTGAGTTAATCGATCCAGATAGCGATCCAGTTCGATCCAGATAGCGATCCAAAAGCCAAATATCAATTATCTGGATCGTTAATGTCGCTCTATCTGGATCGATCCAGATAGAGCGGCATTAACGATCCAAAAAGCTTATCTGGATCGCGTTACCATCTCCTATAGATATCATCATGGAAAATGCCACAGTAGCCTCTCAAATAGCCAATGAAGCAAAGCGTTACCTTAGGTGGCAATGTATTTACCTGATTTACCAATCGCGCTCCGTACATCAAGGTAAGCGGACAGGCATCAGCGATCACACACTAATGACTAGCCTAAACAGGAGATTTACACCGACTGAACCAGCCAACCTCAGAGATATCCTCATCGATCTACAAGATAGAAGCTTTTGCGAATGCCAAGCAATAGCAGACGAAACCCTTTACTGCACTATCACAACTCAAGGAATAGATTTAGTCGAATATAACGCTGAATGTCCTCAAGCGATTAGCCGCCCTTCAAACACTTAATCATGAACACCACAGATCAGCCTAAAACGAGCGCCATAAAACAAACCGATTACGAGTACCTGAAATACCTAATCGAGACTCTAGCTAAAGACTTACCCTACAACCAAACAGCCCAACGCGCCCTAAAAACCATTCAATTCTTGACTCATGTTTAAGCCGCCAATCAAAGAAAACCCAATAATAATCGTCATTTTATTAGTGCTAGTTACTGCGCTAGGCAGTGTATTCCTATGGGTTTATTTCAACTACTTCCAAACCCCTTTAAACCCCAAGCAGCAAGCTATATCCACTTGCACCAACCAACTAGCCGAAGCAGGTAAAGGGAGCGGCATAGCCTACTCAAGATACGAAAATGAATGTGTTCTCATGTGCCAGCGTGGTCAACTCGGAGGCTGTAAATAAGCCATGAGCGAACTTAAAAAGCCTGACAGTGACGACGATAAATTACCTAGCAGCGTCCGTATTTTTGGCATTTGCTTTATTGCATTCTTCGTCATATTGGGCATAGGGAGTCTTGCAAGAATATTCCTGCTAAAGCCCGAAACTCCTGCCCCAATCGCAACACAACCACCTGCCGCACCTGTTGCCCCCCTTGTCGTCGCTCCTATCGCCCCTCCACCTATACCTACACCCACCAAACTCATACCTCAAGGCGAAATCCCAGCATCAGAGATGGAGCCTGAACTAGCTAAATCACTATATACAATCATCAATTCTAAATATGCTTGCGTCAAAATCACAAGTTCCAAATTAGTAGCAAAAGATGCAACAGGCATAGTCGTAAACCTTACCTGTGACTACCAAGATCGTTACAACCTAATAATCCTAAACAAGAATCCACCAAGCTATACCATTTACGCCCTCACCCCAGACGGCAAATTTAAGTAGTTACCACTATCGTACATACCAAAGAAGGCGATCGCATAAGTTGCGATCGCCTTCCTTGTATTGATCAGAAAGTATTTTAATTTATGTATTGCATAAATTAAAATACTCTGCTATATTGATATTCATGAGGCAAGGGCAGCCACCCAAGCCTCACTCAAAACCACTAACACAAAGAGTTTACCACCATGTTTCTACCAAGCGCACATCCAACAATCGAAAAAATCAACCGCATCAGCATCATCGGCATCGGCGTAAAAGAAACCGCCCCTCTTTACGAATATCGCAGTCAAGTAGTTGCATTCATCAACGAAGCCATCAAGGGCGTAGATGAAGGACTAGATGAAGATCTGGAAGTCTTGTTCAGATGGTTCGACAGCAAGAAATCTGGCAAGTATTGGGAATCTGCTAAAAAGCAAATGTCTCCCGATGCAATGTCAGCATGGATTCGAGAAAATGCCGCCCAAGAAGTAGAAAATGATGGCATTGAAGCAGTTTTCGAGAAAGTCGCTCTCAATGCAGTCGGCGCAGCCAGTGAATCTCAGCTAGAAGATGCAATCCAAGTTGCTGAAAGCATCGCTTTTCAAGGCTCCGAAAAGCAGATTAAATGGGCAAAGTCAATTGCCCTAGAAAATGCTGAAGCGATTGCACTAAGCCAAGTTACGATCTCTCAAATCCCCACCAAAGCCTCTTGGTGGATCGATAATCGCAGCGATATCCGCATAGCCCTCAAAGCTCTCAAATAAATGCCAGATCCCACCCCTCGCAATCCCAAAGGGGCTGGGCGCAAGCCCAACCCCGATCATACTCCTAGACCTACTCAAAGTTTCCGCCCCGACCCCGACATCGAAGCCTTTCTTAAAACCCTCACCGAGAAAGGCGAAAAAACCACCATCATAAATCAGGCAATCAGAGAGTACATTAAAAACCATGAAGCCAATTAAACTCGCCATCCTAGATAAGGATGGAACCCTCACAGAAACCATTTCAGGCGAGAGATTTGTTCAGTCCCCCACCGACCAAAAGCTAATCTCAGGAGTCGAACAAGCGATCGCCAAACTCATCGCCGAAGGCTACACCCTAGCGATCGCCAGCAATCAAGGCGGAGTCGGCGCAGGGCATAAAAGCTTAGAAGATGCGATCGCCGAAATGCGCTACGCAATGCAACTCACAGGCATCTCAATAGCATTTTTCTGCCCAAATTTTCAAGGTGATACTTGCTGGAAAATCACCCCTGAAACAAAATTTGAATATAATACTGGCGGATTCGATGGACAAAGTTATCGCAAGCCTGATGGGGGAATGCTTCTACTCGCCTCAGATAGCGCATCAGAAGCCATCATGATCGGCGATCGCCGCGAAGACGAGCAAGCCGCCCACAACGCCCAAATCCCCTTCATCCATGCAAAAGATTGGTGGATTAAATAAAAAATATCCACAATCTGTAGACAAAAAAAGCCGCTAAACTAGCGGCTTTTTTTGCGCTCTTTCTCACACCCAAAAAATTAGATCTAAAAATGAAAATCACAAAATCTACATTCACAAATCAAAATCTCGATCACTAATTTTTGTTTTTTCAATCTCGCGATCTAAATTCAAAGCTTAAATCCAGTAAGTGAGATCGCATTCATCAAGTCGCCCGAATCTCGCACTCAGTCAATCATCCCGCTTGAAATCATTTAGTCCCATGCAGTCCCATAAGATCTAGATTCAAAGCTTAATTTACAAAGTAGCTTCACAGCCTCTGAACCCCTTTTAGGGATTGAAACATATTAAAACGTGCGTAAAACGTGATAAGCGATCGCCTTATGCGCTTCACAGCCTCTGAACCCCTTTTAGGGATTGAAACCAGTAAACCATACACCATCGAGATCGATGGCAAGCTTCACAGCCTCTGAACCCCTTTTAGGGATTGAAACGGACTATATCTCTATCGTGATGAAAGGTACAATTGCTTCACAGCCTCTGAACCCCTTTTAGGGATTGAAACAGCGATTTGTTGATTCCTTTGCGGATCGTGATGCGCTTCACAGCCTCTGAACCCCTTTTAGGGATTGAAACCAGGTAAGCAATACCGCTAGACCTGAGTAATCGCTAGCTTCACAGCCTCTGAACCCCTTTTAGGGATTGAAACAAATATACTCTCACTGACGGCTTTTTGGTAGTCAGCTTCACAGCCTCTGAACCCCTTTTAGGGATTGAAACATCGTCTGTTTGGATAGGGATTAAAATCTCTTTCAGCTTCACAGCCTCTGAACCCCTTTTAGGGATTGAAACCACTTAGTGGATTGATTGACATTTTACGTTAGGCGATCGTATAGCTTCACAGCCTCTGAACCCCTTTTAGGGATTGAAACTTTAGAAGCATATCGATCGCCGCTAAGTGCGAAAGCTTCACAGCCTCTGAACCCCTTTTAGGGATTGAAACGTAACAAGCCCCGCCCTGCCGCGAGACGGAACTATGATGCTTCACAGCCTCTGAACCCCTTTTAGGGATTGAAACCAAGTTTACCAGTGGTCAATACTGGAACGGTCAGCTTCACAGCCTCTGAACCCCTTTTAGGGATTGAAACATCGTCATCATGACCATGAGTTCTACGATTTCGTGCTTCACAGCCTCTGAACCCCTTTTAGGGATTGAAACAGCGATGCCGACAAGCATCATTCCCTTGGGCGCGGGCTTCACAGCCTCTGAACCCCTTTTAGGGATTGAAACTAAATTGCTGTCCATCGGTTAAATCAATAATTTTAGGCTTCACAGCCTCTGAACCCCTTTTAGGGATTGAAACTCCCAAGGATTCAGTAACGAGCCTTTAACTGGTACGTTGGCTTCACAGCCTCTGAACCCCTTTTAGGGATTGAAACCTTTTAATCATGCCTGATACGCCACTAATACCAGCAACGGCTTCACAGCCTCTGAACCCCTTTTAGGGATTGAAACTGGATTTCTCCCATAGTAAAGCCGTTGACGCGGTTGGCTTCACAGCCTCTGAACCCCTTTTAGGGATTGAAACTTTATCTCTTCATTATAACCGAGCCAATTGACACCGCTTCACAGCCTCTGAACCCCTTTTAGGGATTGAAACAAGGGGGGGACATTGCTACGAAAATACCATTGATAGCTTCACAGCCTCTGAACCCCTTTTAGGGATTGAAACCTATCAACTTGTTCTCTAATTGATTTAAATCTTTGCTTCACAGCCTCTGAACCCCTTTTAGGGATTGAAACGATGAATCGTCTGCACTCAGAACGACTCCTTGCGCTTCACAGCCTCTGAACCCCTTTTAGGGATTGAAACATCCTAAAATTGTCAACGCAATTTTTGGACAGGCGCTTCACAGCCTCTGAACCCCTTTTAGGGATTGAAACGGGTCTGGTTGGCGATGTATTCGTAGCCTTCCCCGCTTCACAGCCTCTGAACCCCTTTTAGGGATTGAAACAAGATAATCTTTTTAGAGCCTGTGGTTTGCTTACCGCGCTTCACAGCCTCTGAACCCCTTTTAGGGATTGAAACAAGTCAAGCCGCCGTCATGGTGATTTTTAGCCTTCACTAGCTTCACAGCCTCTGAACCCCTTTTAGGGATTGAAACATGATGTAAATACCGTTTTTTTGATGCAATAGACTGCTTCACAGCCTCTGAACCCCTTTTAGGGATTGAAACTGCTGATCGCAACAGAACGCTTTATAGCTATACCGCTTCACAGCCTCTGAACCCCTTTTAGGGATTGAAACTCAGTATCTCTAAATAGTTTTTAATCATTGTCTTGGCTTCACAGCCTCTGAACCCCTTTTAGGGATTGAAACACCGCCCAATCTGATTAGCCCCACGGCTCGATCATGCTTCACAGCCTCTGAACCCCTTTTAGGGATTGAAACAAAAAACGGGTGGTACACCTCAACTTGGTGAAACACCTAGGCTTCACAGCCTCTGA
>JAYUSC010000387.1:0-1579 GCA_043755885.1 Pseudanabaena sp.
GGCGCGAAGCGCCGCCACTCATCTTCTGGGTTTTATAAACTTGTGTTGCTATAAAACCGATTTTGGGGGGCGATGAAAGTCCGCCGTCGTCGGACTTTCATCATGAGAATTGCCACACATAAGCTTGGGATAACTTAAAAATTCCGATCTCAGATATAATTTGATCTACAGAACAAGTAGGAATCAACATCTACGCAAGGACATGACAATTATGGGAATGACACTCACCGAAAAGATTTTGGCAAAAGCGTCTGGCAAAACTCACGTTACCCCAGGCGAAAATATTTGGGTGAATGCTGACCTGCTAATGACCCATGATGTTTGCGGTCCTGGCACAATCGGCGTATTTAAGCGTGAATTTGGGCAAGATGCGAAGGTGTGGGACAAAGAAAAATTAGTATTGATCCCCGATCACTATATTTTTACCAAGGATGCTAGAGCTAACCGCAATATTGATATTTTGCGTGATTTTGCTAAAGAACAAGACATTAAGTATTTTTACGATATTACCGATCTTTCAGATTTCAAAGCTAATCCTGATTACAAAGGTGTTTGCCATATAGCTCTTGCTCAAGAAGGTCACACTCGCCCTGGTGAAGTGCTATTTGGGACTGATTCGCATACCTGTAATGCGGGAGCATTTGGAGAATTTGCGACTGGGATTGGCAATACCGACGCTGCGTTTGTGTTGGGTACTGGCAAATTATTGCTGAAAGTTCCTGCCTCAATGAAGTTTGTGTTTGATGGTGAAATGCCGCCTTACTTGTTGGCGAAGGATTTGATTTTGCAAGTAATTGGCGATATCGGTGTGAGTGGTGCAAACTATCGCTCTTTACAGATTGAAGGCGATGCGATCGCAAAAATGACGATGGAAGAGCGGATGACAATCTGCAACATGGCGATCGAGGCGGGTGGTAAAAATGCGGTAATCGCGCCAGACCAGACTACTTTTGACTATGTGCGATCGCGAACCGATAAGCCCTTTGAGTCGCTCTATGCTGATGCTGACGCTGAGTATTATTACGTCAAGCATTACGATGTCTCTAAGCTCGAACCTGTCGTCGCCAAGCCCCACTCTCCTGACAATCGCGCCCTTGTGCGTGAAGTCCAAGATGTAAAGATCGATCGCGTTTATATCGGCTCTTGCACTGGTGGTAAAACTGAAGACTTCTATCACGCTGCTCAATTGATCAAAGGTCAACAGGTCAAGGTTCCGACTTACCTTGTCCCAGCAACGCAGAAGGTTTACAATGACTTGTTCAGCTTGAAGATCGATGGCTTGACACTTTCAGAAATCTTCTTGCAAGCAGGTTGTATTGAACCAGCTTCGCCTTCCTGTGCAGGTTGCTTGGGTGGACCACAAGATACATTTGGACGTGTCAATGAAGCAGAAGTCTGTGTCTCAACTACAAATCGGAACTTCCCTGGTCGGATGGGGAATAAGCAAGCGCAAATTTATCTGGCTTCACCCTATACAGCCGCTGCTTCGGCTTTGACAGGGCATATCACCGATCCGCGTGATTTCATGTAATCTCAATTCCAAATAGTTTATGAGAGTTCGCCCCTTTGGGGCGAACTC
>JAYUSC010000388.1:0-22154 GCA_043755885.1 Pseudanabaena sp.
AGCCCTCCCCTTGCAAAGGGGAGGGAACGAATTTCTAGTCTTCCCCCTTTGCAAGGGGGAATTAAAGGGGGTTTTGAGACTTGTGTGTACACAGTAGCCTCCTGAGGGAGAGGGACTAGGGATGAGGGCTTTACGCGCTGGTGAGGAATAAAATCACATCGCCTTCTTGTACGATGTATTCTTTGCCTTCACTGCGTAGCAATCCCTTAGAGCGAGCAGCACTCATCGAGCCGCAATCCACAAGATCTTTAAAGGCAACAGTTTCGGCGCGAATAAAGGCTTTTTCAAAATCAGAGTGAATTACGCCTGCGGCTTGAGGGGCTTTCATGCCTGCATGAATTGTCCATGCACGCGCCTCTTTAGGCCCAACCGTGAAATAGGTGCGTAGTCCTAAGAGATGATAGGTTGCGCGAATTAAGGATCTTAAGCCGCCCTCTTTGACTCCGAGCGCTTCCAAAAAGTCTTGGCGCTCATCGTCTGGCAATTCCAAAAGTTCCGACTCAACTTGAGCCGAGACAATAGTTACTTCCGCATTTTCAGACGCTGCGATCGCCTTAACTTTATCGACAAAAGCATTGCCTGTAGCAAGATCATCTTCAGAGACATTTGCCGCATAAATTGTCGGTTTGAGAGTCAGCAACTGCAATACTGAAATTGCTTCTTTTTCCTCGTCGGTGAGATTAGCTAGACGCGCAGGTTTACCAGCATCAAGCGTCTCGCGGACTTTTTCAAGGGCTGCTAATTCGACTTTGGCATCAGCATCGGCGCGGGCTGCTTTGCGAGTGCGATCGATACGGCGATCGACTTGAGCCAGATCGGATAGGGCTAGCTCAAGGGTGATGATTTCAATATCACGGACAGGATCGATCGAAGCCTCAACGTGGATAATGTCGTCATTTTCAAAACAACGCACGACATGGACGATCGCATCGCAAACTCGAATATTTCCTAAAAATTGATTTCCTAGTCCTTCGCCTTTGCTTGCGCCTCTGACCAGTCCTGCGATATCGACAAATTCGACTCTGGTGGAGATGATTTGTGCAGATTTACCGATTGTAGCAAGAGTATTGAGGCGATCGTCAGGGACGGACACCGAGCCAACGTTGGGTTCAATCGTACAAAAGGGAAAGTTGGCTGCTTCCGCCTTGGCGTTGGCAACTAGGGCATTAAATAACGTAGACTTCCCCACATTGGGTAGTCCGACAATCCCAGCTTTGAGCATGATGGCTATCTAAACGAAAACTTTTTGACATTGTGCTTATAAATTTTGTCATAAAAGTCTCACCATGTGAGACTTTTAGTAAAATATAGCGATCAAGGCAAAAAGCTAAGTAGCGGCGCTTTGCGCCCCTACTTAGCTTTTTTAACCACTGATGTTAGGCAGAACGCAGATGATGAATCTCTTGCTGCTAGCAAAGCAGGGCAATGCCCCCGTGCTTGCCCTGCTTTGCTAGTAGCTTTGCGCCTCTTTAATGTTTAAAAGATCGATCGCTGTCCTTCAGGACTTACCCCAATGATCGTGAGTTGGCAATCTAGCACTGAGAAGCCATACTTGTCAGCAACTTTTTTGCTGATCGTCAGAATTTGATCACTTTTAAACTCAATCACGCGGTTAGTTTTAACACAGACTAAATGGTGATGATGATGTGGTTTAGGCTGATTAATTTCATAATGTTTATGATCTTCGGTGAGTTCTAGTTCACGCAAAATCCCCATCCGCGCCATCATTTTGACTGTGCGATAAATCGTCGAAAGGCTAATATTTTCACCTTGCGCTTTGAGGCGTTCGTAAAGATCCTCAGCGCTGAGATGCTGACCTTCGGGTAAGGTTTGGAATGTACTTAAAATCACCTCGCGCTGCGGTGTCATGCGACAACCCTTTGAATTGAGTTCAGCCTTGAGGGATTCAGGTGAATAGGTTGGCTCCGCAGAAGTCATGTCATTATCAATAACGATAGCTTCTTGAGAATAGCATAAAAGGCTTATTCGCCAAAACCCAGAGAGTTGCGATCGCATGAAGTTTCTGTGCTATGTTTAGCAACCTGTACTACTTAGAAGTTATTAGCCATGTCATCGTTGCCCCGTGCGATTATTCATCGTAAAAAAGTCGATGCGGTTCAGCGTTTTCACCCTTGGATTTTTTCGGGCGCGATCGCAAAAATGCAAGGCGAAGTCAGTGATGGTGACTTGGTAGAAGCCTATAGCCAAGATGGTGATTTTTTAGCGATCGGCTTGTGGGGTATGGGTAGCATTGCGATCAAGGTGCTATCGTTTCAGCCTGTGGAGTCGATGCAGAGTTTATTGCGCGATCGCCTACAGCAAGCATTTACTCTCAGACAACAATTAGGCTTAATCGATAATCCAGAGACAAATTGCTATCGATTGATTAATTCTGAAGGTGATGGTTTCGCAGGATTAATTATTGATATTTATGGCGATACTGCGGTTTTGCAATGTCATTCATTGGGTACTTATCGCTATCGTCAGGAAATTGCGGAGATACTTCAGGAGATTTATGGGGATCGCTTGCAGGCAGTTTATGACAAAAGCGCAGCCACGCTTTCCCGTAAATCCCAATCTCAATCTCAATCTCAAGATGGTTTATTGATCGGCGAGAAATCTAATGATCATGCCGAAATCTTGGAATATGGACATCGCTTTATTGTCGATTGGGAACGAGGACAGAAAACAGGATTTTTCTTAGATCAACGCGAAAATCGACGCTTGTTTGGTAAGTATGCCACAGGTAAAAAGGTTCTAAATACTTTCTGCTATTCGGGTGGATTCTCAGTCTATGCAATGGCGGCAGGTGCAAAAGAAGTCCATTCAATCGATAGCTCCGTCAAGGCGATGGAATGGACAGATCGGAATATTGCTGCAAATTTCGATGCGGAACGTCAGGCTGCCCATACTTCTTTTGCAGGTGATGTATTTGATTTTCTAAAGCAATGCGACTCTGATTATGATGCGATCGTGCTTGATCCTCCTGCTTTTGCGAAAAGTTTGTCGGCGCGACATGCAGCGATGCAAGCTTATAGAAGGTTGAACTTACAGGCGCTTTCTAAATTAAAAAGTGGCGGTTTGTTGTTTACGTTTTCCTGTTCGCAAGTAGTTAATGTGGAGAATTTTACGGGAGCTGTGACAGCGGCGGCGATCGAGTCAGGTCGGAACATCAAAGTTTTACATCAGCTAACTCATCCTGCCGATCATCCTACGAGCATTTTTCATCCTGAAGGTGCATATCTTAAGGGCTTAGTTTTGAGTGTGATCTAGGCAGCCATGATTTGCTCAACAGTGTACTAGTCCTTTATTTTTGGGTGATTATTCAGCGAAATGATTCTGCGATCGCGACAAGTCAACTCCCATACTTTACCCAAATTTCATCTTATGCTACGATCACCCAAAGAATATTGCTAAAATACCCAGTAAATCCAATATTTTGATTTGTCTTTTGGAGAATATGTGTATATGCTGACTAAACAAAGGACTGAGCTATTATCAGCGATCGAACAAACTCCAGAAGAATATATTCCAGAGTTATTAAATTTTGTGCGTTTTTTTCATCAACAGCGAATTATCCAAGCTTCACCGACAAGCGCGTGGAATGAAGCAATGAATGAGATTAATACTAGCAATCCAGACAAGCAAAATCTCAGACGACAAAGAATCAATCAGCTTTTTACAACATGGGCTGTGTTGGATAGCGAAGATGAGCAGAAAGAAGCTTTGAAAGTTATTGAATCTGTTGAAGGTGTTTCTATCTAATGAGTAAGATCATCTTTTTGGACTCCACTCCTGTTGGATTGATTACAAATCCTAAAGCAACTCCTCTAGCTTTGCAATGCCAGCAATGGTTTGATAGTCTCTTAGCAAGAGATATTAAAGTAATTCTATCTGAAATTATCGATTATGAAGTCAGACGGGAGCTTTTACGGGCAAACAAGTTGTCGAGCATTAGAAAACTAGATCTTTTGAAGTCTGAACTTACCTACCTACCAATTACTACAGAAGTAATGTTAAAAGCTGCGGAGTTATGGGCTAAGGCAAGAAATACTGGCAAGCCAACAGCCGACAATAAATCGTTGGATGGTGATGTGATTTTGGCGGCTCAGGCGGTTTTGGTTGCTAGTTATGGACACGAAGTAATTATTGCTACGAGTAATGCTAAGCATTTGTCGCTATTTGCTGATGCTAGGGAATGGCAAAGTATATAGCGATCGCATTTTGCTTGTTGACAGGTTTATGAGTATTGCGATCGCTATTTATGGGGATTGGATAGGCGATCGAGTAAGCAAATAGAAGTTTCTGATTATAATGATAGAATGATTTATTAGAACTTAATCTAATTTTCGGCAACTACAATTATTACTATGATTACATTTGAAAGTGCGCTTGATGTCGTTAGTCAATTGTCGATAGAGCAACAAGAAATCTTGATTGATATTCTCAGAAAAAGGAATGCTGAGGTAAGAAGAAAAGAAATTCTTGGAGAATGTCGTGAAGGCTTAGCCGAATATCGGTCTGGAGTTCTTAAATCTCAAACTGCTGAGGCAGTAATTATAGATTTGCGTAGTTATCTGAATGATTTTGAGGCAGTATGAGAAAGCTGATTGTAACTTCTAAGTTCAAAAGAGCTTTGAAGAAGTTTGTCAATCGTAATGCTAATTTACAGCAACAAGTTGAAAAAACATTACTGCAAATGACGGAAGATATTTTTGCCCTTAACTTAATGTCACATCGTCTCAAGGGTGAATACGAAGGATTAAGAGCTTGTTCCTGCGGTTACGATTGTCGGATTATTTTTTCGATTGAGAAAAACAAGGAAACCAATGAAGAGGAGATTGTACTTCTCAATGTTGGTTCTCATGAAGAGGTTTATTAGTACATGCGATCGCATCTTTCTTTCTGACAGGTTTATGAGTATTGCGATCGCCTATCAAAAATCGTATTTACTGGTTCTCGCCTATCAATAGATTTATTTCTTCAATTGACAGATCGAGAACTTGGCAGATTTGATCAATATTCATTCCTATTTGCATCATCTTTATAGCAATTTCTCTTTTTGCTATTTGTTGTCCTTTCAGCAAAGTATTAATTATCGATTCTGATGGATGTATTGTTATATTTGTATCTTGATTTGCGAAGGCAATAACACCATTATTTGTAGTTCCGTAATTACTAAAATTAAAAATACCGCGCCGAAGTAGAGTAGACTTTAAGTTCTTTTTAGTCACTTCTTCGCCTAGCAACTTTGAGAAGGATTGCCACAGTCTGGAACTAACATCTTTAATGTGTCCTTCAGTACATTCCTGATGATTGGCAATTTCAGAATAAGTACAATTTCTCAAAACCCCAATAATTATCGCTGCTTCAACATCGGTTAAATGTTTACCCCGTTCAGCAAATATTAAGCTATCTGCTACCTGCAATATGTCTTTCCCGTCACTCATAGAGCAAGTTATAAAAAATTAATAGTTTTATTTCATCTTAATCATACTATAACCGACTAAGCCATACTTTTGCCGTCTTTCCTGTAATCTCTGAATCGATTAAACTACTGAGTGCTAAGAACTGTCATGAAATTGTCAGTAATCCGCTAGCAATATTAACTTAACACATTCAACAGATGATCCCTGATAAAAGCAAATCGTGGTTCTACTCCATCAATGATTCGCAATTAGGTCCCTTGACATTCGAGCAGTTAGAAGAAGCCGCTAACTCTGGCACATTTAATCGTCAAACTACGAAGGTTTGGTGCGAAGGGTTAGAAAGCTGGGTATTGGCTAGTTCTATAGAAGGACTTTTCTCATCTCCACCGCCTTTATCACCAGACTTATCTCCTGTATCATTAAACGATGATTATAGTCTAAAGCTTGACAATACGAAAAAATTTATCCAGAAAAATAGTATTCTTCTTGCATTTACTGCACCATCAATACTATTTGAGTTGATTAAACTTTTTGGATTCTACGCTGTATCAATTCCTAGAAACAGTGCTAATTCTTTCTCTAATTCGCCCTTATCCGCCGCTCCAAATTTTACGGCTTTATTTTTATTCTTTGCTTATACAATCCCCTTTTTTTACTATTACGTGATAGTATTTCGGCAATGGCAATTCATTGCAAAGTACTCGAATACTTCTGTCTTCAAGGCTGTAGGTTTTTTGTGTATACCTCTCTATAACTGTTACTGGTTTTTCAAAGTTTTTGCAGGCTATCATGAACCTTTCAATCTGATGGTAAAGCAGAATAACTTGGATAAATCTTTTGAGTTAGACAAATCTCTAGGATTAACTGTTGCAATTATGTCTATTCCTAATTTAGCATATAACATTTTCTATGATAAGTTGATGGGTTTTATGTCTATATCTACGAGAGGATCATCTGAATTTTTAATAAAAGAATCTCTTAGTGCTGTACATAGCCTATCAGGCACATTACTAACTATATGGAATCTTGCGTATATTGTTGTTATATCACTGTACTTTTTAAAGGTTTCTCGTCATATTAACCTTGTTTATGCTCAAATTAGAGCTAATCGCACTTAGATGCTATTACTGTTTCGCTTTGATACAAATTTATGGCAGAGTAGTATGTACACTTGTACACACTATAATTAGATGAAGTATCAATGGGACAAAAACAAAGCCGCATCAAACCTTCAAAAACATGACATTGAGTTCGCCGACGCAGTATCCGTATTTTCAGACGATCTTGCCATCACAATTCCAGACAACAGATTTGATGAGGATCGATTTGTCGCTATTGGCATGGATGCCTTTGGCAGGATCTTAGTTGTTGTTTTCACATGGCGCAGTGAAGACATTCGCCTAATTTCAGCACGTTTAGCAGAGCGCCGCGAACGTAAACAATATGAAGAGGATTAAAAAATATGAAACTAGAATATGACTTCAGCAAAGGGAAACGTGGCGCGATCGCGCCAATCGCTAAAGGCAAAATTCGTATTACAATTCGACTAGATGACGACATATTAGAATGGTTTCGGGCAGAAGCTAACAACAAAGACGGTGATAATTATCAAACATCGATCAACGAAGCCTTACGTCAACACATTCATCAACAAACTGAAGAATCACTAGAAAGCGTACTGCGTAGAGTATTGAGAGAAGAACTTGCTCAAAGTCAATCTAATTAAAATCCTTCTCGTTGAGGATTGTGAGTGGTTTGGCGATCGCTGGTTAGTTTTATTTTTTGATAGGCGATCGCTGGTCATGAAGATTGGATAGGCGATCGCTTTTTTGAGACCAAGATTGGCGTAATCACGTTTTTGAGTGTGACTTAGCGATTGTGTTTAGTAAAGCTCAAGACAGTCTATATTTGCAGTATATTCCAACTCCTGAATCACTTCACTCCCAGACTTTAATATTTGTTCAATCTGACGAGTTGGAACATTTCCACAACGCAACCAAATCACCTTTGGAGGCGAACCATACAAACGACTTCTATCCGCAAAATCTGCATCTTGAGTCACGATATAAAAATCACTAATTGTAGCGAACTGCCATATCTCAGTATCAGTTTTATCAGCTAAATCATGAAACTGAACATGACTAGAATCAGGAAAAATGTCAGCTAGTCTCTCTACCAATTTACGACTCAAATTTTGATCAAAAAGCAACCTCACGCAGCCCCCACAAAAGCCATTAGTCTATGTTCTCTATCCGCAGCAAACTCTAAACAAGCTCTAATATCCTGCTCATTCAACTCTGGAAAGTCATCTAAAATTTCTGCATGAGACATTCCTGACGCTAGCCACCCTAAAACATCATACACAGTAATACGCATCCGCCTAATGCAAGGCTTCCCACCACGTTTATCTGGTTCAATTGTGATGGTGTTACGATAGTTCATATTCTCTTGCAATCACTTCTTTCAAGTTTAGCACAAGAGATATTTTGTGTGAGTGCTTGGGCGATCGCAACTTACGGGAGATTAAATATGCGATCGCTGGTTGGTGAATTCTAGGAGAGGCGATAATAGCTAAAATAGCCAATATGGTTATAATAGCTAACAATAGTGTTAGGAGCCGTAAACGTGAAAACATTAGGTGCATCAGAAGCTAAAAATCGCTTTGGCGAACTATTAGACCTAGCTCGTAGAGAGCCAGTGCAAATAGCCAAAAAAGGACGTAGTGTCGCAATTATGATGTCGATCGAGGAATTTGAGAGATTTTTGGATTTAGAAAATCAATTTTTGGCTCTAAAAGCAGAACAAGCCAGACAAGAAGGTTTTATTGGTCGTATAGAAAGCGACGCTTTATTATCAGAGATTTTAAATGCTTAAGATTAACCTGTCTCGACAATCTGCCAAACGCTTAAAAAAGCTGCCAGACAAGCACGCCAAACAAGTAGCAACCAAAATCACCGAACTGACCTCAAATCCTTATCCCCAAGATTCTCTAAAGTTAAAAGGTTATCCCTATCATAGAGCCGATATTGGTGAATATCGGATAGTTTATTATGTAGAAGAAGAAACACTAGAAATCTTGTTAATTGATAAACGGAACGATGA
The DNA here is from genome assembly GCA_043755885.1 of Pseudanabaena sp. GTDB lineage: Bacteria > Cyanobacteriota > Cyanobacteriia > Pseudanabaenales > Pseudanabaenaceae > Pseudanabaena. The sequence continues at coordinate 8,532 of JAYUSC010000388.1, forward strand.
TGAAGTCTATAAGCAACTGAAAAGGATAATGTAAATTGGTTGATTTTTGGATATGCGATCGCAGCTTTATCTGCATCAAAGTACATTAGTCCGTAAAATATGTCGTGTATGTCAGAAAAAGTCAGAAAACTTCTATAAAAAATTGCTTTATGTCGCTACAATGTGTTCACCTTTTTGGTGAGGATGTAGGGATATGTATAGAAAGCGTCAGAAAATGTCCGTTGCAAGTCTAGGGGCAACAATCCTAGCCGCCTTTGTGGGGGCGATCGTTGTACCGATGCCGACACAGGCTCAACAAGTAACCGTCAATCCTGCGAATCGGACTGTCCGAGATGAAGCCGATCGCTTGCTCGATTTTGGCTACACTCAACTCAATGATGGCAAACCTCGCGAGGCGATTAAGACTTGGCTTTATGCGATCGGTTATTACCGCCGCGTCAATGATCAATCTGCGATCGCATACACTCTGGCGCGGGTCAATGATGCTTATGAAATTATGGGAGGAGCTAATGCGGCTCAAGATGCGACTCGACAAAGAATTCGCTATGCCAATACCCTGAAGGATAATGGCGCAAAGTTGGCAAGCTCAAATAACTTGGTCAGCTTTGAGATTGCTCAAAACAAACTGGAATCAGCCGCGAAACTGAACAAACCAATCCTTGATCTAGCGATGCAAAATGATCAAGGGCTGAATACGGCGATCGCATTAAACAATAAGGGGCTAATTGCAGGGCGCTATGGCGATCAGATGGCGGCGATCAAGCTTTATTATGCTGCGATCGCAAAATATCCGATGCGAGAAACGATCGGTGAGGGCTATGTCTATGTCAATAGCGGTGATAGCTTCATGGCGCTAGATAATTACAAATCTGCGATCGCAGACTATGGCATGGCGCTGACGATCGCAAGGCAATATCGTAACTATCCATTGATGGCTGTGGCTAGCGATCGCTTGATTGCCGCCTATCTCGAAGTTCCCAACTTTTATCGAATTGAGGAATTATTGCAAAATCGGTCTAGCTTGGCTTTGGTAATGGGCGATCGCGAAACCGCTGCGATCGCGCAGCGATATTTGGGTGATTTGTACTTATCTTTCGGAAATCTGCCAAAATCACGCGCCGCTTACCAAGAGTCCTATGATTTTGCTGCTATGCTAGAAGATAGTTCTAGCTTGCCATTACGAGAAGCTTATTACAAATTGCAGGCGCTAGAAAGATTGTAAGTTTTGAGAGTTGGTGCAATGCACCAACTCAGGTCGCATATAAAAGCGCTTTTTATTTGAAAATTTAGTAAAAAACTTAAACTTGCCATGACAGCGATCGTCGTTCCGCGTCGGTTAGATGTAGCTGTGACTGATCATGCTCTCCATGATCTAGCTACAAAATCACCATTATCTGCGCCCACTCAACATATTCTGCCTAACGGGATCAAGATTATCGCCGAACAGATTCCTGTTGATGCGGTCAATCTCAGTATTTGGGTTGATGTTGGCTCTGCGGTTGAGAGCGATGACATCAACGGCATGGCGCATTTCCTAGAACACATGGTATTTAAGGGTAGCGATCGCCTTAATCTAGGAGAATTTGAACAGGCGATCGAGTCTCATGGTGGTAATACCAATGCGGCTACTAGTCACGACTATACCCATTTTTATATCAATGTTGCGCCCAAGGACTTTGCCAAGCTTGCGCCATTGCAGCTAGATATCGTGTTGAAGGCAAGCATTCCCGATGAAGAGTTTCAGCGCGAACGGCATGTGGTGCTAGAAGAAATTCGCCGCAGTGAAGACAATCCCGATCGCCGTATTTATCGCCATATTTCCGAATTGGTGTATGAGCATTTACCCTATCGTCGGGCTGTGCTTGGTCCCGTCGAAGTGATTGAAAATGTCACTTCTGAGCAAATGCGATCGTTTCATCGCCAGTGGTATGCGCCGCAAAATATGACGATCGCAGTTGTTGGTAATTTACCCGTCAACGAGATGATCGGCGTGATTGCAGATTATTTTGAGCCAGAAAATCAACCAGAAAATCAAGAAACTGCGATCGCAAATAAGCCCACTCCGCACACCTTTACGCCAGAAAAACCTTTTACATCGATTGTGCGCCGAGAAGTGACAGATCCGAGCCTCAAGCAAGCGCGACTGAGCATGAGTTGGCGCGTCCCCAGTTTGCGGGAATTATCAGAAACTTACCCTTTGAGTATTCTGGCAAATATTCTCGGCAGCGGGCGGACATCTCGTCTTGTGCAAGACTTACGCGAAAATCGGCGGATTGTCGATCGCATTTCTGTGAGCAATTCGGCGATGCGTTGGCAAGGCACATTTCAAGTATTTGCCAAGTTGAACGTGGAAGATGTGGAAATAGTTGAGCAAGCAATTCGTGAGCATATCCTCAGATTGCATGAAACTCCCGTCACCGATGAGGAGTTGACGAAAATCCGCACTCAAGTCAGCAATCGCTTCATCTTTGGCAATGAATCACCAAAGGAACGTGCGGGTATCTATGGCTATTACGATCGCATTGTCGGTTCGCTAGAGCCAGCTTTAAACTATCCCGATCTGATGAAATCGATCACCAAAGAGGATATCCAAGCCGCTGTTCGCAAGTACCTCAATCCTGCTGCCTATGGGATTTTGATCGTTAAACCATAAAAAATGTTGCTTAAAATGACAATTCAGGAGATTTTTTCTCTCGAATTGTTACTTTGAGTGAACATATAAATTATAATCAAGCAAAATTTTAAATGCGACTGATTAAAAAATGCTGATTCAATTCACCATACAAAACTTTTTGTCCTTCAGAGATGAAGTGACTTTTAGTATGGTGGCAGTTAATAGCGATAATCAGCATAGTGATCATCTTGCTCAAAATGAAGCAGGAGAAGATCGTTCTGTATTGCCAATAGCAGCTATTTATGGAGCTAATGCCGCAGGTAAATCAAATCTCATTAAAGCTATGAGTTTTGTGAAAAATTTAGTTGTCAAAGGAACTCGAACAAATCAATCTATTGCCGTATGTACATTTAAGTTGGGTGATTATGATAAACAAGTTAGTAAATTCGAGTTTATCTTTACTCATCAAGGTTCTCAATACTCTTACGGATTTAGATTAAACAAAGAACAAATTATTGAAGAATGGCTTCACAGTGTTCCTAAAGGCAAAAAAAAAGAGGTAATGTACTTTGAACGAGTTACTTCTACTTCTTCAAAAAAAGAAACAAGCGTTGAGTTCGGCGCAATACTCAAGGGAAGAAGTTCAACTAAAGGGAAAGACTCCAACCGACATCTTAATTTAAAATTTATTGCTACAGGGACAAGACCAAATCAACTTTTTTTAACAGAAGCGATTGATCGCAGGATTGATATCTTGATGCCAGTTTTTAACTGGTTTAAGAACGTACTCATGGTCGTACCTGCTGAATCAAATTTTAAAAACTTAGAGGTCGGGGTAGCTGTAGATGCTTCCTTTACAGATTTTCTGAGCAAATTTCTCGTTTTTGCAGGAACAGGTATTGAAGCAATATCAACGGATATGGTTGAATTGGATTTCGACAATCATTTTCCTGCCATGCCCAAAGGTTTTAGGGATAGTATTCTTGAAGAGCTAGAAGAAAATTCAGTCACAACAGTTGGGAACTCTCAAGGCGGGCGTTTTTTGTTGTTTAAAGACAAGAACGGTCAAGTTAATTTAACTCAACTAAAAACTAGTCATCGTCATGAGAATGGAGATTTAATTGATTTTTCTATGGATGAAGAATCAGAAGGGACACAGCGTCTAATTAATTTGATTCCCTTTCTGTATATTTTAGGAAAGGACGCAGAAAAGGTTGTATTTATTGATGAGTTGGATAGACGACTACATCCACTTTTGTCGAGGCGTTTTGTAGAATCAGCAATAAATTGTAGATCGCAAGGAAATCAACTCATTTTTACAACACATGACACCAATTTGTTGGATTTAGACCTATTGAGACGTGATGAGATATGGTTTGTTGAAAAAAATAAAAATGGCATATCTGATTGTTACTCGTTAGCTGAATTCAAGATTAGACCCGATCTTAAGATTGAGAAAGGTTACTTGAACGCTCGTTTTGGCGCTATTCCTTTTTTCGGAAACCCAAAGGATTTAGGATGGCTTGAATGTGAAGATTCTCTATCTGAAAAGGCAAATTGATAAGAGAAATGAGAAAGATAAACCGCACTAAACTCTTAGACCGTAAACATGATCGCCGAAGTGCAAAATTATTTGTGATAGCAACTGAGGGGAGAAATACCGAAAAACAGTATTTTGAAATGTTCGGTAATCGTAAGGTGAAGGTGGAAGTATTAGCTACTGGAGAAAAGAATGATTCGGCACCTGAATATGTGCTAGAGCGTCTGGATAAATTCAAGGACTTATACGGCTTTAGTGAAGATGATGAGTTATGGCTAGTGCTTGATATAGATCGCTGGGTCAAAAAGGATCAATTAATTTCCGTCTGCCCTCAAGCTAGGCAAAAAGGATATCAATTAGCTGTTAGTAATCCATGCTTTGAGATTTGGCTATGCTTACACTTTGGAGATCTACTACCTGAAGATCGGACTTGTAGACATTTTGAAATAAGACTTAGAAATATTTTAGGAAGTTACAATAAAAGTAATTTAGATGTCTTTGCATATAAACCGAATGTCAAAAATGCGATTGAACGCTCCCAGAGTCTTGACTTAAAACTAAATGAATACTGGCCTTCACAATTAGGTACTCGTGTTTACAAATTGGTTGAGAGTATTTTGCAAAGCCTCAATGATTAGTCCTAGTAAGGTTATAAGCTTTGTAATGTAACCGTGCTAGGCTTATTTAGATCGCCTATATGCCAAAATTAGAACAATAAAGATATTGATCGAGCCATGCAGCAACTACTTTACATCGAAATCCCTACGCCTCAAATTGCAGCCGTCAAAACATGGCTCCAGTCTGAGTACCAGCCGCCTTTCGGTAAAAAATCTGTTGCCAAGCATGGCTTTATCCTCGATCGCCAAAATCGCTCAGGTGCGATCGCAAAGTTATCAGTATTTCTCTGGACATTGCAGCGTACCACTTACCTAAAAGTTTTCCGATGGTCGGATGAGGTGGTGGATGGCGAAAAAGAATTTCTTGATCATTTAACTAAGGCGGCGCGGCAAGTATTTCCCTATGAGTTTAAACAACCGCCTGCGATCGCAACTAACCAATCGATTTTTGAAGCATTAGCCGCAGAATATCCGCTAACGGTCAAATTTTTTCAGCGCATTCCCAATGGCGAATATGATCTCAATCGCGTCTATTGGTGGGAGAAGCGCTGGCGCGAAAGTGTGAAATCACCTGAAACGCCCAAACAAGTTATTTTTACGGAAACAGATTCTCTCAAGCCAGAGTTGCAATACGATATTGTCTATTTGGGTGGTGCATTGGGGGCTATCCATGCGGCGATGATGGCAAAGTTGGGATATCGCGTTTGTCTAGTCGAGCGGATTCCGTTTGGACGCATGAATCGAGAATGGAATATCTCCCGTGCCGAATTTCAAAATCTGATTGACTTTGGACTATTTACCAAAGCCGAATTTGAAAGCATGATCACGGCGGAATATGTCGATGGATTTAATAAATTTTTTGATAGCAATAATCCACCGCATCTCAAGGCTAAAGTTTTACATACGCCCACGGTGCTGAATATTGCGATCGATACTAATCGCTTATTAGAAATTTGCAGCAAGAAATTGCATGAATATGGCGCGGTAATTTGCGATCGCACTGAGTTTGAGCGCGTAACCATCAGTGACCAAAGCGCGACCATATTTGCCAAGAATCTAGAAACTGGCGCACCTGTGACGATTACTTCGAGATTAGTAATTGACGCGATGGGATCGGCTTCTGCGATCGCACAGCAAATTAATGCTGGGCAAGCTTTTGATAGTGTCTGTCCGACCGTGGGCGCAGTTTTAGAAGGAATCGATCAGCATGTATGGGATTCCCAATATGGTGATGTGCTGTTCAGTCATGGTGACATTTCGAGAGGAAGGCAATTGATTTGGGAACTCTTTCCTGCGGAAAAGAATGAACTGACGATTTATCTATTCCATTATCATCAAGTGCATCCAGAGAACGCGGGATCATTACTGGAAATGTATGAGGATTTCTTTACGATTTTACCTGAATATCGCCGTTGTGATATGGAAAAGCTCACTTGGAAGAAAGCGACATTTGGCTATATCACGGGACATTACAGCCTCAATGAAGATTCTAAGAAATGTGCTTTCGATCGGATTTTAGCGATCGGTGACGCAGCCTCATTGCAATCGCCACTTGTGTTTACAGGATTTGGCTCCCTCGTTCGTAATTTGCCACGCCTAGCGACTTTGCTGGATACTGCGCTAAAACATGATCTACTCAAAGCTGATGATCTCAGTCAAATCAATGCCTATCAAAGTAATATCGCCGTAACTTGGCTATTCTCAAAGGGAATGATGGTTCCGACAGGAATGCATTTGCCGCCAGAGCGCGTTAACTCGATGCTGAATACTTTCTTTGGGTTACTTGCTGATGAGCCGCAAGCAGTTAGCGATCGCTTTATCAAAGATCGCCTCAATTGGTTGATGTTCAACCGTCTCGCGCTGATTGCCGCATTTAAAAATCCCAAACTAATTCTCTGGATTTTGCAAATGGCAGGTACAAAAGATTTATTGAAATGGCTTTCTAGTTATGGAGCCTTTACCCGTAGTTCCTTAGCTAATGCCCTATTGGGTGGATGGCTACCTAAACTCATGCGTAGTTCTCAAACTTGGCTAGAACCCAAAAATCCGCGTTTGTGGTTGCGGTTACTAAGTTGGAGTTATGCGCTGAATTATTCTGTTGGTAAATCTGTTGATTAAGTATGGTTACTCCTGACGCTCTCCATGAATTACGCAAAACCCTCCGCAAAGGACAGCAAACAATGGCGGACTGGCGGGGTGGCGAGTTGGCAGTATCCGCAGTGCCGGGGGCTGGCAAATCGACAGGTATGGCGGTGGCTGCTGCGATCGCGATCGCAAATTTTAATTTGCATCGCCAAAAGCAATTAGTGATTGTCACGTTTACGCGATCGGCGGTGAGCAACATTCGCAAAAAAGTATCTGAGCATCTCAAACATTTGCGCTTACCGCAAAGTTCTTTTACAGTTAGCACATTGCATAGCTTGGCGTACAACATTGCCAGTACTCATCGGGAACTGTCAGGATTTGGCATGGGCGAAACTAAGATTATTTCCGAATCTCTCAAGCAGAAGTTAATTCGTAATGCTACGAATATTTGGGTAAAAGAGAATCCGAAACTGTATGACCTATTGCTAGAAGGTAAAAACTTTGATGGCGAAGATACGGAACGTTTGCGGCGACAGACGGTGTTGCGAACTGATGTGTTGCCTAGCTTGGCGAAAGAAGCGATCGCAACCGCCAAAAGTTCAGGACTAAGCGCGACGCAGCTACGCGAAGCCGAAGCACCCGATGGCGGCGATATTTTGGCGATCGCAGCGGGGCTTTATGAAACCTATGAGCGATTGTTGCGGCAAGAAGGGGCGATCGATTATGACGACATGATTTTGGGCGCGTTACGAGTCTTGAAAAATGAAAATGTTCGCAAGTATTGGCAAGAACGAATTTTTGCAGTTTTTGAAGATGAAGCACAGGATTCTTCGCCATTGCAGACGGAGTTATTGGAGATTTTGGCGGAAAATCCCCTTGAGGGCAAAAACCTGATGCGGGTTGGTGATCCTAACCAAGCGATTAACTCCACATTTACGCCTGCTGATCCGCGCTTTTTTAATGAATTTTGCGATCGCTGTAATATCAACGATCAACTCTCGACTCTCGATCAGGCAGGACGCAGTACTAGAAATGTGATGCGAGCCGCCAACTATATGCTGCATTGGGTCAATCATTCGGAATATGCCAAGATTGAGAAGCCCTTCCGTATGCAAAAAATTCGTCCTGTCGATGCGAATGATCCGCAAAAAAATGCGAATCCTGAACCAATTGGCAAAGGCGTAGAAATCTATCTGCCGAATACTGTTGATGATATCGAGCATGAGATGGCGATGATTGGCGATCGCATTAAGCAATTGCATGAGCAAGATCCCAAACTAAGTATGGCGATTTTAGTACGTCAGCACAATCAAGGGCGCTTTGTGGCGGAGTCTTTGGCTTGGCTAACAAAGGAGCATGAAATTAAAATCTATGATGTCGAACAGAGCGATCGGCGATCGCGAGTACCGATGGATATGTTAGCGATTTTGCAATTTATGGAACGTTCTCATTCACCTGACAATCTCAAATCAGCGTTAGAAGTTCTCAAGGATCGCCAAAAAATTTCATCGCAGCAGGATCTCAATGCCCTCGCCAGTAATCCTGAAAAGTTTCTCTATCCAACTTTGTTAGATCCTGCATTACCGCCACTAGCGCAGGAAGCACAAGCAAAATGTATCGGCTTACTTCGCGCTAAGATCGAACTTCCGTTATATAACCTGATTCCATTTATTGCATTTACGCTCTATGACGAGGAGGCGGGGCTATTAGCCACGGCGGACAAATTAGGCGATCGCCTCAATCAGCAACTTGTGGGCAGTTATTCGATGCAAACTGTGATCGAATCGCTCCGAGAAATTGTCGAGTCAGAAAACTTTGAAGCGGTCGAAGATGAGAATCTGGAAGGGCGCTATATGGCGGGTGGACAGGTGACGCTGATCAGCCTGCACAAGTCCAAAGGGTTAGATTGGGATGTGGTGTTCATGCCCTTTCTGCATAAACGTATTTGCCCAGGGGAGGCTTATATTCCTGAGTCTGTCAAGTTTCTAGGCGATTTTGGCTTACCTGAAGTGACAAGGGCACAAATTAGATCGATCGTGCATTGCGATCGCATTCCCAATGCTGATGAAGCATGGAAACAATGCAGTTATCTCAAACAAGCCGAAGAGTTTCGTTTGCTCTATGTCGGCATGACTCGCGCCAAGAGACTACTATGGCTATCGGCGGCTCAGTCTGCGCCATTTAGTTGGAATACGTTGGAAAATCGCACAGAAAATGCCCCGATTTGTCCTGCGATTACCGAGCTAGCTCGTAAATTTCCTGAACTCGTGTCTTGGTAATGAGGGTTTAATCTTTGTGTATCGCAAAAAACAGATTTGTAGGGGTTTAGCATTTGTGTCAATATTTTTATCTTTGTATAACAATCTTAAATCGCAAATGCTGAACCTTTTGAGCGTTTACCGATAAATTACTAAATCAGGGGTGGGCTTTGATATGCCAAAACAATACGACTCATCTGGCTCAACAGAAACTTCACCTTCACGCTGTTGAGTCATAGAGCCTGTAGACTCAAATTCGATACTATGTTCTAGGCAAAGAGACTAATTAGAAACCCGATGATCTTTTTATGAAATTCGTGATTACGCCCATTTTTGATGATTTCCAGCTCTTCTCTGTAATACGACAATCTTACATTTTTAGACTTGGCAAAACCTGCTTGAATTAGCTTAAATTGCGCCCAATCAATGTCCAAAGAGACAAAATGTTGATCTTGCTCTTGTTTGCTAGATATGTCTCTGCAAATTGGAGTTTGAGTCATGGCGACACCTCGATAACTCACGCTAACATGACAATACTATAAAACCCAAATAAATAAAGGCGGCGCGAAGCGTCGCCTTTATTTATTTGGGTTTTATGTCCTAATATCTCAAAACCCTGTGAAATTGAGGTTGAAGTAAAGTCCATTTTCTTGGGCGGTATTTCGAGTATTTGGCACAGAAATCAAAGGAAAGCCGTAGTCAAGCCGAACATCTAAACTATTACCAACTCGCCAACGCAAGCCCAAGCCAGTACCTAATAATGTATTGGAACTAGAGTTTGTTGTGCCTGAACTTGTCCATACAGCAGCGGCATCAATGAATGGTACAAATTGCAATAGCCCTTCCCATTCAGGTACTCGCAATATTGGCAATCTCAATTCTGCGGATAGATTCAATCCATTATCGCCTAGCAACACATCCTGACGATAGCCGCGTAGAGTATCTTGCCCACCAAACCCGACTTGCTCCGATGGCAAAAGTGCGCGATCGCCAAATTGCAGATCACCACGCAATAATAAAAAAGTGTCAGGCGCAAGTAAGCTCACATACTGCGACTGTCCACGCCATGAAACAAAGCGACTATCAGGAGCGCTAGCATTGAGATTGGAGCCGAATACGCCGCCTAGTCCTAGACTAAACTGCGATCGCAAGGAGATCACTGACTGACTAGATCGCTGGGTGAATTCCTGAAAAGCACGTAAAACTGCAATTTTAGTTACGCCATTATCATCAGCTCCTGCGGATAATTGGAAGGGGATTTTTAATAGGGTAGTTAAGCTTTCGCGATAGGAAGCCGTGAAGCCTAGTGCTAATTCTTGACTGGGAGTTTGCTCAATTGGCTGACGAAAAATAAAGTCATAGGATGTGGAATTCGCATAGATATCCAATATATTAAAGGGCTTTTCTAGAACATTACTATTACCATTATTAAATGCAAATGCGATCGTGCCATTGTAGGGATTGATCGGTAATGTATAACTTAGGTCATAGGAATTACTGCCATCGGTGTTGCTATATCCCACATTCAAGGTATCGCCCAATCCCGTTAAATTTGCTTCGCTAATTTGGACTTTGCGGCGCAAGGAGCCAACACTAGGAGCGCGGTTGTTATCTAGCGATAGTTGCACATTCAAAGACTTGGCTTCCCTAATCCGTACTTCGAGAATGTTCTGCCCAGCTTGCGTTCCTGCCGATAGTTCTGCCGATACGCTGGCAATTAAGGGATTAATTTGGAGGACTTGTAAGGCTTGAATTAAGCGATCGCGATTTAGTGGTGCTCCTGTCGCAATATTCATCCGCGATCGCACATAGTCGGGACTCAAACGCTCAGTTCCTGTAATTTTTATTTCTTCTAGCCCTCCTTCAATTACTTGGATTTGGACTACGCCATCCTGCAAATCTTGGGTAGGAATAAATGCGCCAGAGGTAATATATCCTCTGCTTACATACAAATCTGTGATCTGCGATCGCGCTTTTAATAGTTCTGAAAAAGTGATTGGACGTTTAGTAAAGGGAAGTAGAACTTGATCAAGTTCTACTTGAGAAAATGCTGTACTTCCTAAAACCTCAAATTGATTAACTGTGATTGTTCCTGTTGCAGGTATTTCTGGTTGAGGCGCAGTAGGCTCGCGTGATGGATTTAATAAATCATCAGGTGACGGCAGCGGTTTTGGCGTTTGGACTGGTGGTTGTGTCGAAGGCGAGCGCAGCGATGGCGTAGTAATTTGTGGTGGTAGGGGGGTAGCCCTTGTTTGCGCCAATATTGGCGAAGTAAACCCAACATAGCTAGTCAAGCTAAAGCCTAGATTGACGATTAGCCCTGTGATTTTTAATCGCCCATAACTCTCCGACATAACTACTAGTACCTACATAGCGGCTATATTGATTTGCTGGACTGTAATTTACTCGGATTGTGTCATTTGAGCAAGTCATAAGTACCTTTGCATAATAAAAACTAGAACCCAAAGAAGCTGATTCGCCCGCTTTGCGAGCGAATCAGCTTCTTTGATTTTTATATTTAATTATGCCTCCCTAAGATTTTTGAGCAACCAAAGCGCTTTAAGCAGCTTTTGCGATCGCAGTGCGGTGACGTGGAGTATTAGCGATGATCGTAGGAGCCTCAAACCCTGCGGTGACTAGTTCTGACGCAAGGTCAAAGGAGAAGTACTGATCGAGATAGGGTTCCGTACTTTTGAGTAGCGTCAAAATATAGGGTGGCATTTTGACATAAATATCAGAGTAGGGATTCATATCCATCAGTGCAAAATGACCATTGGGTCGCAAAACACGGCGCATCTCGCGGAGGATTTGGCGGGTCGCATCTTGAGGCAACTCATGGAATACCAGAAAACAGGACACAAAATCAACGGAACTATCAGGTAATCCCGTTTGTTCAGCAGTGGAATGAATCCATTGCACTTGTTGGTTTTCTGCTAATTCAGGATATTTAGTGCGCGTATTGTAATTTGCGATCGCTAAAAAATGTGGCGACAAATCCAAACCTGTAATTTTGGCTTGAGGATAAGCATTATGTAGAGCGAAAGTACTCATACCGACGCTGCAACCAATATCGAGGATATCCTGAGGCAGCGTTGAGATCTTCTCTTTCACAATATCTAGATAGCTTTGACGCAGACGCGCATCACCTTCAATAGGTGGTTTGTCATCGTTCCAAATCCGCGAGTGGACAGCATAGGCGGCAACTTCCACTTCTGTGGCAGGACTCCAGCCCAGATTACCTTCTTCGTAGGCATGAAAAGGCTTGAGATAATATTCGGGATACTTTAAGTTTGGGTTTTGAACTTGAGTTAGTTCAGCTTCAAGATCTTGTTTTTGCAAATCAGCAGCAATTTGGAGCCAATTTACGCCCATCGACTCGGCGCGTTCGATCATCATTTTGCGAGCGCGTTGTTTGGCTATGTTAAACAAAGGTGCGATCGCTAAAAGCGTATTTACGAAACGAGAGGCTAGTCCAATTTTTGGGAGCGGGTTTGAAGTTGCAACAGTCATTTTAAATTCTTTTTAAATCCTTTGATTATTGGACTTTGGACAAGATTGAGAGGCGATCGCGCCGTAATTAGTAATCCTAGGTGTCGGAATCGAACCGACATATCAACGATTATGAGTCGTTTGCTTTACCAGTCAGCCAACCTAGGGCATATTGTGATTATAGACGTAAGTATTATATGCTATCAGGCAAGCTACCTTGTAGGTTGCCTGATAGCAATTATTTAGCTAAAAAAGTTTGTGATGGCAACACCCCAACCCCAAAAGCGTCTCGTCAAGAAAAAAAAGCCACCAAAGAAATTTAGACTAAGTTATAGTCTAATGCTTTTGTTTGCCATGCTCATTGTTGGCTCTGTGGCTGGGCTAGTCGCCTTTAGTTTTGGAAAGCAAGCATTGGAAGGCGTTAATCCCTCACCTGCGGGCATAAAATTACCTAAAGCTAGTCCAGTCTCTAAACCTAAAGAGTCACCAAAAGCATCACCCCAAGGTCAAAACGATCGCAAAACTTCTTTTTTTTTAGATGAAGCTGAAGTTATTGCCGAGATGCAAGCCCGATCGCAACAGGAATTAGGGGGGCTAACTCGACCAGCGTTTGTAGCAAGAGCAAATATTAGCGATCGCAAAAGAATCTATACCAAAGTTGATCGTGTATATAACTCGATGCGTGATCCTCTAGCAGTTTCTGCTGATGCTGATCAGCGGATTACAGCAAGGATTGCGGCTCTAAGGCAGAGGGTTTATACCAGCAGCCGCACCGATGACAGTAGATTTGCTCGATCTTATGGGAGCAACAGTCCAGCTCTACTATCTACATCAGTAGAAATAGCTCCAATTCGTAGTCGCTGGGAAGACCGTGATTCATCTGTAGTCGGTAATCCTAGGCAAGTTTCTGTCGAGGTTATCGAGGCTGCGCCACAGCCAACAAGTAGCTTCTTTATTCCCGCCCAACAAGCGCCCAGCGCTGCTGAATTAAATCGACGTTAACAAGAAGTGGCGCTTTGC
>JAYUSC010000389.1:0-3698 GCA_043755885.1 Pseudanabaena sp.
AATGTTTTGGTGATTTAAAAGTAAAGATTTTTGATGGATGCAATACGACGGATGGAACTGCAAAAACCAAAGAAATAACTATTCAAGTACTTCCAAAAGACAAGGCAAAAACTACAGCAAGTTTTCAAGAGTTACTAGAGATTCGATCGAGAGAGTGCAGCTTAGCAGATAGAGTCCTAACCGTTCCCGAATATTGGCAAGTGAGAGTAGGTCAACGACCACAGGCGGCAATTGTTTACCGTGAATTTCAAGACGGTAAGTTTACCAATGTTTACTACACTTCTCATATCCCGCATTACACTGGGAACAAGAATACTAAGCCCAATTTAAGCCAATACAATAAGGGAGAAACTAGCTGTATATATATCTGCAAGGACAACTCGAAACTTACGATATATGCTTCTAATGAAGCTGAAGCTAAGCGGGTAATCAATCAAATGGAAAAGTATATCGATCCAAAAATGAGAGGCGATATTGTGAAAATGGGAACTCGCAAAGGGCTTAAAAAAACTACAGTAAAACCGATACGATTAGATTATTTTTCCACTGGTCAAATCAAATTAAGCCCTGACTGGAGCATCAATTTATGAGTTCCATTAGCGACGAGATGAGACAAGTATTTATCAACACTTACGCATTGATGGAGCTTGAGAAAAATTATAATTATTTGAATTATGGAAAATATCCTTATAGAGAACGCAAAAACTCCGTACAAATTATCGCTGATTTTAATGAAAATGCTTACAGCGTAAATGGTCTATTCACTATCGAGAGCGAGTACACAAAAGTCTATCCACCTGAAATAATTGAAACTGTTGAACAGGTTCTAGTCGGTACTAAACAGATCTACAGTGATTTTGTGACCATAGAATCAACATTTACAGACAATGGTGACGGGACAAGCGTCTACACGATTACTCAAGCTCAATTACTGCTTGCCGAATACGAGATTTTTAACACTATAGTTACGCGTGATTTAGTGGAGCTAGAGGCGACTACTATCCAAACTTTGAGTTATGTTTTTCCTTTCGATTGTGCGCCTGATGGATTTGGGCGTTTGCTACTGAGTCTCTGATCGATATCTTTAGGATGTATTGCATTTTCAAGCTTGTACCGAAGCCGTGAAAAGGTCGCCTGTCCGATACGAATTAATGGAAGTTCATCGACTGTAGTTCTTGAGATGTGTGGCTTGTTGTCTGTGCCTGTGTCAACTTCGTATTGGTTTAAGAAAGATAGTGCAATCTGGATCTCGTCTCTTGAGAGAGTGTCTATTCTGATTGATTCCCCTAGCCCTAGACTAGCCTTCTCTTGGCGATTCGTGATAGCCCCTTGCTTCCTACCCATAAACATTCCCATAACGAGATTACAAACCTTATTATATGACTCGACAATCAAAAAAAGCACAGATAAAATTATCTGTGCTTTTTTTTGATTTTTGAACAAAATACTAAAAACCAGTCTAGAAAAGCATTTCAGTGGGGGACTGGCTATTTACGCAAACTAACCAATTTCGTAAGCTTGCTACTTGTAATGGTATTTTAGTTGCCATTTATTTCTTGTTATCCAGACAGATTCGCCTCAGTCAGGAAATACAAGCGCGGCTAGAAACGCGATCGCAAATGCTTGACTTGGCAAATGACACAATTATCATTCGTAACTTTGATGGCGAAATTAGTTATTGGAATCAAGGTGCCGAACGGTTATATGGTTGGACAATAGATGAAGTTTTAGGAAAAAATAGCCGCGAACTCTTAGCCACGGTATTTCCTCAACCGATTGAAAAAATCATCGATCACTGTTTACATCATGATTCTTGGGAGGGAGAATTAATTCATACTAAGCGCGATCGCAATCAAGTCACAGTCTCATCGCGTTGGACTTTGGAGCGCGATCAGCAAAGTACTCTGATCGCTTATAGCGATAATCACGACTAGCCTGATTTGGACTCACCACATTGTCATCGCCTTTTCTCAATAAGGTATATCAGTCTTAAATCATTCTAAATCAACTAAACTCAATCTTGAGGTTTGTTCTTTCTTGCCTAGAGAAACTTCTAGCTTTTTCAAAAGTTCAACTGTGACCTCAGCAAAGGCTTTTGCGCCGCCAGAATTGGGATTAGCTAAAGATGCAGGGATGAAATTATCTACAGCTTTAGCAATGTTTACGTCATTGGGAATCTTCGTTTTAAAAATCTTGGCAGTACTAAAATCCGCCGCGACTCGATCCATTACTTTTTGGTAATATCTGCTCAGTGTAAAGCCTGCGGACATGCTGAAGACAATTCCTAAGAGTTGAATATTAATCGAGTTATCTTCTCGATATACTTCACGCAATCTCTCAATCCGTCTTTCTAATAATTGAATACCGACTACCGATAGAGGTTCAGGTCGGGCAGGCATCAGGTAATAATCGCTTGCTACAATACTGCTGCGAGTGATCAAGTTATACCCAGGGGCGCAATCGAGAATGATGAAATCATAAGTTTTTAGAGCTGGAGCAAGAATACCTCTAATTAAAGTCTGCTCGAATCTGCTCCAAGTCTGCTGAAAGGTTTGTTTCTCATCGTATAGTAGCGATCGGTTATAGAGCATTTCCGAAACGAGAAATTCATCGTATAGATCGATATCGCCAACTAATAGATCTAAACCTTGCACTTTGCAAACGTGGGGAATTACCAGATCTTTGATTTGGTAGACTTTTTCATCTGGATCATTAACTTGTAAACCGTAACGAGAAATAGCCTGACTGACCAAGTTTCGCAATGTGCGGTTTTCTTTGCGGCACTTGGCAAACTCGGCTGGGGAAATCATGCTGAGCGTGGCACTGATTTGGGTATCTAAATCGACGACTAAGACCTTTTTGCGATGGATTTTAGCCAAGCAGGTGGCAATATTTACAGTTAGGGTGGTTTTACCGACTCCACCCTTCATATTTACTGTTGCTATTACTTTTCCCATTTTTTCAATACCCGCAAAATACAGTTTTAAAATCATGGCTTCTGAGCCGCTGATCCTAAATCATTTTTAGTGAATTAACAATACACCATTGGACTGTTAAGTCATTGGTAAGTTATGTTCTAGTTTAAGCTTGGGTTAACAACATGCCCTCGCGTGGGGTCAGGAATAAATAAGCCAAGGCGTAGCGATCGCAATACGACTTCCCAGACCTCGCGCATTTGCTCTTCACCCTCAGTCCAATAGTCAAAGGTAAACAGGACTTGGACATTGCCGCCGATACCGATCAGGATGCGGGAAGTTGCTTCTCGCTTCTCAGTTGCATCGATGTAGCGCAAATCTGTCCAGACCAGTTTCATGCCATCTCGATTGGCACTAGTAATTTTGCCTTTGGCAAGAATTTCGCGATCGTCGTCATCGAGGATTTGTTGCAGGGCTTTTTTGAGCGGGAAGGTCTCCCAGTCGTGGGGAGGCAGACGATTAAAAGACATTTCTAATGCGCCTGTATCGTCGGTTGGCTCAAGATCGTGAAAGCTGACGGACTTTTCTTTAAATTTAACGATCCAATCCTTGGGGAAATCAAAGCGCACCGCGCCGCGATCGGCAACAAATATTTTGGAGCCTTCTTCCGACTCCCAGCCATGATCGCTGCGTAAAGTGAGGTCTTTTTTTCTCATGTTTATCTCTAGATTAATAACTAACATTATTATAAAACCCAAAAAGGAAAGAACGTGCTTTGCGCGT
>JAYUSC010000390.1:0-8811 GCA_043755885.1 Pseudanabaena sp.
GTGCCGCTAGTTTTGCCACTTACCCCAAAAGATAGTGATGATGATCATTGTCCATCTAGCGAAAAAGATAACAAAGATAAATATCGAGATTATTTGCCACATGATGCGATTTTGGATTATCTCGAAACAGGTGAGATTAAGCCGTCAGATTGGTTAGTAAATGAAGCAAAGGAGAAGAAACGCAAGCCGTGGACAGTGGAAACGCGATCGCACAACGCATTAGAAGATGGCACTCGCCAAGTTAAAGAAAGTGATGGCTATTTTGTCGAGAATGCGGTGCGGATGGTCGAGGGTTGGGGTTTTGCGATCGCGATCGATGCTGAAACTGACAAACGGCTTCGTCAGAGAGAAAAACCTCTGGTGATGCGGCTTGGCGGCGAAGGACATCGGGTGCTAATCGAACCATGCGATCGCTTTGCTGATCAATGGCAAAATCTGCAAACAGTCTCGCAGCAAAACTTTAGTACAGGTGGGCAGTCTATGGCTTATATGGTGACAAATGGTGTGTTTGAGCGAGCGAGCGATCGCGGCTCGTCAGATAGGCAGAAGCGATCGATCTGCCGCCCCTATCCTTGGGAATGGGAGTTGACGCATACGCCCAATGGCAAGCCAGATAAAAAGATGCTAGTGAGTGTGGCAACTGAGAAGCCTGTGCCGATTAGTTGTCGCTTTCGTGACAAGAAAACAAAAGAAAGTGTACCCGCACCACAAGTTTTCGCTGCTCCCGCAGGAAGTGTTTATTATCTAAACCGTCCTGCGGAGCTTTGGCAAAATTCGGCAGAGCATGGCAACAAAGATAGTCTCAAAGTCTGGCGAGAGCTTGGCTATGCCGAAATGTTTTGGATTAATTATCAAGGAGAAAATTCATGAATTTGGTTTATTTATATCTTTTGTCACCGTTACATACAGGTGGAACAACTCAAGAGGGTAATTTGTTAGGGATTGCGCGTGAGTCGCATACCGAAATGCCTTACATTCCCTCAAGTACAATTCGTGGTAGATTGAGAGCAAGTGCTTCTAATGATAAAAGAACCGAACTGTTTGGTACTGAACTTGAAGGCAATAATGAATTAGTTCAAGGTTCTATTTGGATTGGTGATGGTTCGATTTTGTGGTTGCCAGTGCCTTCACTTAGTCATGGTGTGGTGTGGGTGAGTTGTCCAATGTTGTTGCGGCGTTGGTTAAGGCTTTCTGGTAATCCAGATAAATTACCAACTCCAGACCCCTATGAAACCAGCATGTCAACCAATGCACCTATATATTTGAAAGATGCAATTTTACCTGCTACTAGCCTGATTAACTGGACAGATTCGGATAAATTTACAACTAATCATCCTGAGTCTGAAGGAATGAAAAATGTTTTAGTTTTGCCTGATCAGCATTGTGCAACACTAATTCAGATGAGTTTATGGCGACAGGTGAAAATCAAGCTTGACGAACACAAAACCGTTAATGGCGGGTTTCGCTATGAGGAGGCGATTCCACCTGATACATTGATGTATTTTCCTTGGGGAACTACAGCCTCAGCTAATGGGATCAAGGATCAATCTCAAACAGATTTTCAGGCTCTGCTCGGTAATCATCAAATTTTGCAGATTGGCGGTCAGGAAAGTTTGGGTCGTGGTTTTGTACAATTGTCTAATTAGGAGTAAAAGAAATGTCATTTGATCCGCGCACTATTGGCGCATCTGTATATGATGCTTTGAAGGGATTGCGAGGTGATCTTCTCAGGGAAGACAAAATCGCTAAACAACAGAAAAGTCAGGCGGTTGAGCTTTATACTTATCTTTCAACTTGGGGTATGCTGCGATTGAAAGCTGAGGAACAAGCTTTGGGAAATGGAATGGATGGCAAGAAGCAAGTCGTGCATAAGTTTTTTCAATGTTTGGAAGATTTGTCCGAACGCCAAAACCTAGCGAATATTCAAGGGCTTGACACTTTAAAAAGTCTAGATGTTTCTGATTATTTGGGTCTGACTGGTTTAGGACTAGCGATCGCCCGCGAGTTTAGCTTTTGGGCTACGGCTGTTTACCCTGATGTATCAGGAGATGATCAATCATGAAATTAGAACGAATCACTTGTAATCCTAAAATTATGAACGGGCAACCCTGCATCCGTAACTTGAGGCTAACTGTACGGCGCGTCCTTGAGATTTTGGCAATCTATCCTGATCGCTTAGAGCTAAAGCAGGAGTTTCCTGAATTAGAAGATGAAGACATTCGACAAGCTTTGCTTTTTACTTCTAGCTATTTGTCAGACAAAATTATTGAGTTGCGGATAAGCGATGAAACTGCTGCTTGATCAAGGATTGCCGCGTTCTGCTGCTTTGCTATTGCGAGAATGTGGTTATGAATCGTTTCATGTTGGAGATTTGGGATTGTCGGCGGCGGCAGATGAAGAAAT
Organism: Pseudanabaena sp.; assembly: GCA_043755885.1. Taxonomy (GTDB): domain Bacteria; phylum Cyanobacteriota; class Cyanobacteriia; order Pseudanabaenales; family Pseudanabaenaceae; genus Pseudanabaena. Next base: position 2,404 of record JAYUSC010000390.1, read on the forward strand.
TCTAAACTGGGCAAGAAAAGAACATTTTGTGGTAGTTACACTTGATGCTGATTTTCATACGCTATTAGCGTTGTCATTGGCAGATATGCCTTCTGTGATTCGGATTCGGATTGAAGGTTTAAAGGCTATGCCTCTGGTGAAAATATTGCAAACTGTAATCAAGAATTGTGAGATGGAACTCTTGTCTGGAGTGGCAGTTACTGTGGAGCCTAACCGTATTCGTGTTCGTAATTTACCGTTGTTGCCATAGTTATTTAACAAATGTGATGTATCAGGAGATGATTAATTATGAGCGTTACTATTCCGATCAAATCGATTGATTTACGACATGGGAGCGCGATCGCAATTCACGCTCTAAGTTGGCATGACTGTGAAAATATTCTCAATGAGCTAGGTGAAGACCGCCATACCCGCATTGCCTACTATCAAGGAACTTTAGAAATTATGTCACCATTATCAAGACATGAGCGCCCCCATCGTACTGCGGGTTATATTGTGACTGCCATTTTAGACGCGCAGGGCAGAGATTGGGAAAATTTTGGCTCTACAACTTTTTATCGCAAAGGAATGGCTGGTGTTGAGCCTGATACTTGTCTGTATGTTGCTAATGCGGCTTTAGTGCGCGATTGTCAGGAACGTATCGATGTGGATATTTATCCGCCGCCTGATTTGGCGATCGAGTCAGATGTAACTTCTAAGACTTTGCTTTCGGCTTATGAAGCGATCGCAGTGCCTGAAATTTGGATATATCGTGATGATAGTTTAAAGATATTTTTGCTGAGTGATGGTCACTATCTTGAGTCTGAGAGCAGTTTGCTATTTCCAGATTTGGCGATTAAGATGCTGATTCCACAACTTGTGAGTCGTGCGATCGCAATTGGTGCAAGTTCGATGTTAAGAGAGTTCCGTAAATCTTTAAGTAATACTTTGAAGGAGAGCTAATTATGACTTTTGATAAGCCAACCCGACGCGATCAGCAGCCATCTGGCGCACCGCAGAAGACAAACCTCGCTACTCAAAAAGTTGTTCCTAATCCTGCTAAGAAAGTCATTCCTAGCATTATTGGTGGTGGCGGTAATAGAGGTGCTGGGGTATCTGGCGGCAATGGTAATGGTGGTAATAATCAGGAGCCGTCGCCTTGGTTGATGGGAGAATCTCCCAAAAAGATTGATCCATCGGCGAGTTTTGTGGAATATTTGCGCTGGATGCGATCGCAAGATCAAGGAAATAAAGACGGGACTAAAATCCAGATTTTGCAGTTGTCAGAAGATAAGGCTGACTACAGTAAGCGTTTGGCAAAACTGACAGAACGGACTAAGAAAATTGCAGGGGAAGGTAACTATTTCCAAGTGAAGAGTTCTTGGCGGATTCGGGTGGGTGGACATCGTGGACCTGAGAGTATTTTGTTACCTGCTTTTGATGCTTTGGGAATGCCACACATTCCTGCTAGTACGCTGCGCGGTATTGCTAGAAAGCAAGCGATCATAGAAAAACTACCTGCAAATCTGAACTATGCCGATCCTGATGCTGTTACAAGTGCTTGGAAGAAAGCAGATTTAGAAGTAGCAGAATGGTTTGGACATTTAGATGCAGACAAAGCAAATCAAGCATGTAAAGTTGTCTTTTTTGATGCTTATCCTGTGCCTAGTAGAACTGATAAATCAGGTGGTTTGACTGTAGATATGGCAAATAATATTTGGTCATGGAGTGAGCGAGGCGATCATCTAGACTATGCTCCTAACCCAAATCCATTTTTATCTCTCAAAGAGCCAATTTTTCTGATCGGAATTCGGGCTGCATCGACAGTTAAGACTGAAGATCGAGAGAAGTTAATTGAGCAAGTGAAAAGATGGCTAACAACTGGGCTAAAGTCTGGGGCTGGCTCTCAGATTAATACTGGCTATGGATGTTTACTTAGAGCAGGAGAAAGCGATCGCAATATGCGTGAGTTTTGCAGGGTTGAGTTTGGTGTCGAAGGTCAATTAATTCATGGTCGTCAAAAGTTTACACAATGGCAATGGAATGATCGCCGCAATGAGTATCAAATGCGCGGACAAGCGGAAGCTGAAGTACGTCCTGTTGCTTTTAAGTCAATGCTGCGCTATTGGTTTAGAGCTTTTGCTTTGGGTATAACTTCTCTTGAGAATGTTAAAATATGGGAGGGTAAACTATTCGGCTCTCTTAGCACTAAGGGTAGTGGCTGGGTACAGGTTGGAATCTTAGAAGGTCAGCTAGTTCAAGCAGAACCACGTTCTAACTTTAGCGGTAAGGATGATAAATGTGGCGAACAGTCAGGAATTTTAACTTTGTCGCATTCTTCGGAGCCTGACGCGCAAGATATTAAACAACAAAAAACGGTTGAGAAGTTATTCAAAAATTTAACTTGGCTGATGTTTAATTTGGGTGGAATCGGACAAGGGGCAAGGAGACCTTGCTATTCTCGCAAAACTCGCGATCGCGCTCCTTGGTATCGTGGTTCAACTTTTTTTATTGACAGTGATGATGCTTTTTGGAAAACTCCTGATGATTTGAAAGGGCTACAGAAGCTCTATCAATCAAGAATTAAAGATTTTGCTGATGCGTTGAAGGCGTTAAATCAGGATGGGCGGAATGCGCCTACTGCGCCTACTGCGATTAGTGGCGATCGCTGGCGCGAAGCTGTTGATGCTAATTGTAAAATTATGGTGTGTGGTGGTGAAGAAGATTATGGTAAACCCTATGCTTTGGCAGTTTTGCATAGTCAAGAATTGAAGGTCACAGATCGGCGTGGAGAGAAAACCTATGATGGTAATCTTTGCGGTATTGTCGGTCGAGAAGTAAAACCATCACCTGTTTGGATTGCGGATTTGGGCGATTATCAAGTTGTGACGGTGTTTGGGGCGACTCATGATCCGCGTAAGTGTTATGTTGATACACTAAAGAAAAAAGCATCAGAGTTTGCTGTGATCTGTCCTTTGGAGGAAAAATAATATGTTGTGTGAATATCAGCTTGATAATTTTAAAGCGTTTGCAAATCAGGAAAAAATTCCAATTCGACCGATTACGTTGATTTACGGTCAAAATTCTTCTGGTAAGAGTTCTGTTTTACAGTCGTTGCTTCTTTTGAAGCAAACTTTACAGGAGGCAACAGATACACAAACACTTTTATTAGCTAAAGGGAACTTTGTTGATCTCGGAAATTTCAGTCAATTTATTAATCAGCATGATTTAGATAAATCTTTTTCATTTACAGTGTTTTTTGATGTAAATGACCACTCACAAAAAATTGATTCTAATTTTTTGTCCGACTATCTTGAAAATAATCCGCTACTGGGATTGAAAATCTCCTTCAAGTATGACAAAGAAATTTCTGGTGTTTGCATTAATCACATTGATTTATTTATTGGTAACAAACAGAAGCCCGTTATATCCTACTCATGTATCGATAATGGTCAATCAGATGGTCTTAGGTTAATCGCAGATGAAGAATTAGATACTTGTTTTGAACATGGTTTTTGGCAATTTTGGTGGAAAGAGTTCCGTAGTGATTTCATCAAAATACTCTTTTCTGAGATAAAAGCTATTCTTGAGTATCATGACAAATCCGATCCAGCAAATAAGAAAGCTTCTTCAAGACCTACAAAAAAGACAATAGTTAAAAAGCTACAAGAGCGAAGCAGTTTAATTCTATCTGAAATAGAAGAAATAGAAGAAAGTGAATCTGCTCAAATTAGTCAATCTAAAGTTGACGTTTTAGATAATCAGTTAACTGAAATAAATGTGCTAATTCAGTTGTATGAGCGACTAGATAAATATAGTTTTGAGCAAGCAAAAGAAGACTTGTTATTAGTTATTGGATATTATGAAACAATTTTGTGTCGTAACTTTTTGCCGAGTGAGATAACTAAATATGATTTTGATTCGGATGACATTAGAAAACATCACTTAGCTTTAATTTATTCAGAAGTTGGAGCGTTAAAGCCTATTTTTGATTTGACTCTAACGGCGGCTTCTTTGCTTAGAAGTTACTTAAATAATCTTGTATACATTAGACCATTAAGGGCTTATCCTGAGAGGCTTTATATCTTTAGTGAAAATACAGATGACCAAGTTGGACAGACTGGGAAGATGATTGCTAACACTTTGTACAAAAGCCCTCAAGTTTTGGATGCAGTTAATAAGCAGTTAGAGCTATTTGATTTAGGCTATGAGATTAAGATTTCAAACTTTAAAGATGATGAAACGTCAGATTTAAGCGATGTATTTGCGATTCGACTGATTGACAAATATACAGGAGTAAATGTAAGTTTACTTGATGTTGGGTTTGGAATTAGTCAAATTTTGCCAGTCATCATCCAAAGTGTTTTATCACGCAATAAGACAATTGTAATTGAGCAGCCAGAGATACATATTCATCCGCGCCTACAAGCCCAACTTGGTTCACTTTTGGCTGAATCGGTTAAGTCTTTTGGCAATCAATTTGTTATTGAAACTCACAGTGAACATTTACTATTGCGATTGCAAAAGTTAATTCGCAAAGGTGTATTAACCAAAGAGGATATCGCAATCATTTATGTTGATCGAGATAGTAATGGCTCCAAGTGTTTAGAGCTTAGACTAGATTCAGATGGTGACTTTATTGATGAGTGGCCAAATGGATTTTTTGATGAAGGGTTTAATGAGATGTTTGAATAATTATGCTTACAAGAATAATTCTTTTCCCATGTGTTTTTACTTCTGGTACTGAGACTCAAGTCATTATTATTATGCTAATGGATATTGTGAAATCAGGTGTCATCCTTGTAGATGATCAGAGTAAAGTTTTACAGACTATAGAGAAAAATATTAATGGTTGGACTCCAAAGTTTAAGCAAAAAGCGAAAGAACTTTTAAAAAAGCTAAGAAAGAAAAATCGATTTACTGAAATTTCACAGACTCAACCACTTGTTTCTAACTGTGATAATCAGATAGAAACAAGCTGTATTAAAATATTTACATCTGAAGACTTCTACAAAGTTATAGCCCTCCATACTCAATGTGTTGATAATACTCAAGTTGGCAATAGAATAACTCTCATTGAGGATTATGCTATTTCTCCATTGGTAGGACAGTTAAATAAAAGTAGTTTAACCCTCAGTACGGGCGAATGGAAACAAGATCGGTTTGAGCAAGAGATTTTGATTCCTTTATTTAGAGACGCTAGACACATTAAAATATATGATCGTTGGATTGGTCGTTCCGTCCCACAAGGACAAACTAATCATCAGACTACTTTAGAGTGGCTACTTCAAGTTTTCCAGAAGGTCGCAACAATTAAAATTGATACAAGTTTTGAGGTGTACTGTGGGATAGATACTCGACAATTAAGTTCAATTGAACTTTCTGATGCTGTAAATTCTTTGCGGCGGTTTGAAATTACAATAAAACAACTCTTTCCATATTTTAATTTGATTATTAAAAATGAAACTTATGGCAATCAGCTTCCTCATGATCGCTACCTTATTACTAATCAGGCTGCGATATATATCGGGAGAGGCTTTGACTTGTTTGTTAATGCAAATGAGTCTTATCCGCGCCGTATTAAAGATGTTCAGATTGGTTATTGCTTAAATCCAGAGAAAGTTGAACCGTTTTATCGAAGTCTCCCAGATTTATAAAAAGAATTAAAAAAGATATCTCAGTCATACTCTATATTTAAGGATTAGTCTCATGGCTTATAGTAATTTTACGTTGACAGAAGTTATAGAAAAGTTTGATTTATTGCTGGTCAATAGCCGACTTTTTGAGGGTTTGTTGCCGATCGCCCCTAGTGTTTGGTTAAATGAAACGCTTAATCTTAGTTTGGATTTTGCATTAAAATCGGGTAGCGAAAAGGCGCGTTCAGAGTTTATTGTCGCTCCAATTTTATTGGAGATGCAACGTATTAATGATCAGAAATTTGCGATTTATTCGGGCATGAATCTGGATGCTGATAAGGAGCGTGGATTGTCGGGTGAGTGTGACTTTATTTTGAGTAAAGGGGCGATCGCTTATACGATTCAAACGCCGATTTTTGCATTGGTCGAGGCGAAGAAGAATGATGTGGAGTCGGGTTTGGGGCAATGTATTGCTCAGATGGTTGGCGCTCAAGTCGTTAATCTCAGACATAATCAGAAGGAGCAGATTAATACGGTCTATGGTTGTGTGACAACGGCTGAGCGTTGGCAGTTTATGAAGCTGAGTGGTCAGGTTGTGAGTATTGATGACGATCGATATTACATTAATGAGGTTGAAAAAATTATTGGTTGTCTGCAAGCTATTCTTAGTTATTATTTGACGGAAGCGTGATTAGATTCTATTAGGAGATAAAGTTATGACTTTTACTGTTGTTAAAGAAGATGTTGTAGATGTGGCGATCGCAAGATTACCGATGAGTTGTTTGCTGATTTG